>PKTZ01000181.1 GCA_002868925.1 Desulfuromonas sp.
TTAACGACAACAACCTCGTCAGCACCGGCCCGGGCCAGCGCTTCCACCGCGGCCCGGGTTGCGCCACCGGCGCCGAGAACAACGGAACTCTTCCCCTCAGGCACAAAACCGAGGTCGAGTTCAAGCGCCTGCAGAAAACCGCGTCCATCGGTATTATAACCGACAAGCCGACCGTTTTCGTTGACGATTGTATTGACCGCACCGATCAGCTCTGCTTCGGAATCGATATGATCGAGAAACGGCATCACCGATTCCTTGTGCGGAACGGTCACGTTGATACCAAGAATATCGAGTGCACGCAGGGCGGCTATGGCCTGTTCAATAGCGTCTGGCTTGACATGAAACGGAACGTAGACGGCGTCGATCCCGGCCGCGGCAATTGCCGCGTTCTGCATCGTCGGTGAGAGGGAATGGGCGATCGGATCGCCGATAATACCGAGAACCCGGGTCGTCCCTTTAACGGAGATTTTCAGATCGGGTGCGTTCTGCATCGGCATATTTAACCACAATCGAGGTAATCGCGATACTCTATAATTTTCGCCCCGGACAAAATCCGGCGGGCGGTATCGACGTCTTCGGCAATCTGCCCGGCCAGCTCATCACCGGAGCGGAAAACCTTTTCGTCACGTATCCGCTCGACAAAATAGACGCGCAATGTCTTTCCATAAATCTCCTGCGCAAAATCGAGCAGATTAACCTCGAGCGAGATCCGCTCGGTGCCGAAGGTCGGGTTAAACCCAATGTTCATGACCCCGTCGTAAAGCCGATCTTCATATTTCACCTTGACCGCATAGACGCCGGGACGGGGCAGAATCTCCTTTTCGGTCAACAGGTTCGCCGTGGGGAAACCGAGTTTGGCACCACGACTCGCCCCCTTGACGACCCGCCCTTCCAGGGTGAAGTTCCGTCCGAGCGGTTCGACGACACCGACGACATCGCCGGCACCCAGCAGCCTCCGGGCCAGGGTCGAGCTGAAGATCTCCTCACCCCGCAGGATCGGTCCAAGCACCTCGACCGTAAATCCCTTTTCCTTACCCTTGCGGCTCAGAAAATCAACATCGCCGGCGCGGTCACGGCCGAAGGCATAGTCGTAACCGACGATCAAGTGCTGCACGCCGAGCTTGTTTATCAGGATGTTCTCGACAAAATCGTCCGGGCTCATCGCAGCCATCTCTTCGTCGAAGGTCAGCTCGACCAGGTAATCAACACAGGAGGCGCGGATAAGCCGCTCCTTCTCGATATAGGTATTAAGCAGGCGGGGAGCCTGCTCCGGCGCCAGAACTTTGAGCGGGTGCGGAACGAAGGTAATAACGACCGACTTCCCTCCCGTCGCATGCGCTTTCTTGACAATCCCCCTGAAAATCTCCCGATGTCCGAGATGCACCCCATCAAAGTTACCGATCGTGGCAACCGAGTTTTTCAAGGGTTCCGCAAGATCTTTGAGGTCGCGAATTATTTTCATCGGCGCCGCCTTCTCCCTTTGCGCGGTACAGCAGGGAATTTCTTTTTCCCGGCAGTTGAGGCCAGGGTAAAATCTATTTCACGTCTCGCTATATTAACACTTTCGACCGATATTTTAACCGGCATTCCAACAGAAAAAATCTGACCAATACGTTCACCGATCAGGCGGTTGGTTTCGGCATCGAAGTGATAGTAATCTTCCTCGAGCCTGGCAATATGTACCAGCCCTTCGACCGGGAATTCATCAAGTTCAACGAACAAGCCGAACTTCTGAACGCTGCTGATCGCCCCGGGGAATTCCAAACCGACCCTCCCCTCCATGAAACGACAGGAGAGCATCGCCTGAACATCGCGCTCGGCATCGACCGCCAACCGCTCCCGGGTCGAGGACTGTACGGCAATTGAAGCGAGCGCTTCCTTGTCATAAACCTGTTCCTGGCGAGCAAGGTTTTGTTTCAACAAACGATGAACGGCCAGATCCGGATAACGCCGAATCGGCGAGGTAAAGTGACAATATTTATCAGCCGCCAGCCCGTAATGACCGACGTTTTCGATACTGTAACGAGCCTGCTTCATGCTTTGCAGCAAAAGGCGGCTGACGATCCGCTTTTCGGTCGGATCCTCCAGTGCAGCCACCAGCTTCTGCAACTCTGAATGCAGATCATGGTCGAAAGTGAGCAGGTGCCGGGCGTGCGTTTTCAGGTAAGCATTCAACGCCGAGAAATCGTCTTGATCGGGCGGTTCATGAATCCGGAATGGCAGTGCCTGTTTCTGTCCATCGAGGAACGTGGCGACCGCTTCATTGGAAGCGAGCATGAATTCCTCGATCAGGCGATGTGATTGCAGCCGCCGGGCGAAACGGATCGCCTCCGGCTGACCTTGGCGATCGAGCATCACTTCCGGCTCGGGGATATCGAGCTCCAGACTGCCCCGCTCATGTCGGCGCATTTCAAGAATTTGCGCCAGTTCCGACATAACCGGGAGCTGTGCCAGATGATCCGGGACATCATCGTCATCATTGTGCGCCTCATCATCAAGATAGCCCTGAACTGAGTTATAAGTCATACGGGCCTGACTATTGATCACGGCCGGATAAAACTTCGAAGCGGTCCGGTGCCCCGATACATCGAAGACCATTTCGGCGACCAGAACCAACCGATCAACATCGGGCCGCAGGGAGCAGATTTCGTTGCTCAATTGCTCCGGCAACATCGGAATGCAATAACCGGGGAAGTAAACGCTAGTGCCCCGCCGAAAAGCCTCGCTGTCGATCAGGCTTCCGGGCGGGACGTAATGACTGACATCGGCGATAGCAACGTAGAGCCTGAACCCGCCTTCCTTCCGGCGAACATGGACCGCATCATCGAAGTCGCGAGCGTCCTCGCCGTCGATGGTGATAAATGGAGCAGCCCGCAGATCAGCCCGCTGTTCAAGTTCTTCTGTGGATACGCGATCCGGGACAGCCTCGGCAGCGGCGAGAATTTCCGGCGGAAAATGAATCGGGATCGAGAATCGACAGGCCGCCGCCATCATTTCGACCTTTGGATCGGAGGGATCGCCTAGGATATCGACTACCTCACCTCGTAAAGCTCCGCCATTTTCAGCCCCTCCGGAAAACTTGACGGCAACCCACTCCCCCGCCTCTGGGCGGATTCCGCCGGAATAATAGACCGGGATCGGCCTGCTGAAGGAGGCATCGATCGGCAGGATGAAATCGTGATCACGCCCCTGCTGATAACTGCCGACGACCATCTTGCGGGAACGTTCGACAATCCCCGTCACCTTTCCGTCC
>PKTZ01000205.1 GCA_002868925.1 Desulfuromonas sp.
ACCGCCAGCGGATGGGCGTTCCACTGAATAGTCTGGGTGGAATTAAGTGCCCACACCTCTCCACCTGATGGAGCGGTCATCGCGAACGCCGGGCCGACGTTGAAGGTGCCTTGCAACCACGCCTCACCCAACTTGGCGTTAACCGCGTTGAAGGCGGTCACCCGCAGCTTTTTGCCATCTTCCACTGTTGTCCCGTACGGAACGGTCCAGTTGACGCTGGTGCCGGTGACGAACTTCGCTACCTTGTGCGGGGTATCGTCGGCGTCGAAGTAGTGGATGTTGTAGCGGGTCGCCTCCGGATGAGCACCCCAGGTGATGGTGTACTCCACCCCGAGGTTCCAGGTGACGCCCGGACTCGGTTCGGTCATCACGTACGGGTTTGGTACCACGTTAAAGGTGCCTTCCAGCCACGACTCGCCAAGCTTGGCGTCGGCACCGTCGAAGGCGGTGATCCGGAAGGTCTTGCCGGACTCCGGCGTCACCCACTCGGGGACGTTCCACAACAGGCTGCTGACCGCACCGACGTTGGCGACAACGTGCGGGGTACTGTCGACATCAAAGTAGTGCAGGCGGTAGCGCACCGCGTCAGGGTGCGGGGTCCACTGCAGGGTGTAGGTGCTGTCGACGGTCCAGGTCTCGCCATTGGCCGGCGACAGGACCACCAGTGGCTGCAGGACGACGGTGAAGGTACCATTCGACCAAGCTTCACCGAGCTTGGCGTCGGCAGCGTCGAAGGCGGTCACCCGGAACAGTTTGCCACTCTCCGGCACCGCATCGAGCGGGATCTGCCACTCGTAGCTGGTGACATTACCGACATTGGCAACCACGTGAGGGGTATTATCGGCGTCAAAGTAGTGCAGACGGTAGCGCACAGCGTTTGGATCTGCGTTCCATTCAACCGAGTAGGTCGAGCCGACGTCGAACGACTCGCCGCCGTTGGGAGTGATCATCGCGAACGGAATCACATCACAGGCGTCGCCGATGCCGTTCTGGTCGCTATCCTCCTGGCCGGGATTGACATCGAAGGGACAGTTATCCAGACCATCGGTCACGCCATCCTGGTCACTGTCACCTCCTGCATAGTTTAGAGCAGGATCGCTGTCGTCAATATCGACGTTGCTCGCCCAGCCGTCGAAATCACTGTCGGTCAGGCTGGAGTAATCGAAACCGGCGCCCTCGTAGCCGACATAGGCCGAGTTGAACCGATTGTTGAAGATGCTCCAGTGCTGCGCGTCACGGCCGTTGATCCGAACGATCAGCGGCACCTGCGGCAGGGTGGCAGGATCAAAGGTATGGCTGGACTTCGCCTCGTACGGATTGTAACCGAGGCTGTCGGGCTTGCCGTCCCCATTGTAGTCGGCCAAAAAGAGCATCTCCGGAGCGTAGTAAAGAGGTCTATCGCTGTGCAGCGGCGACCCACTGGCCCGGTACATACCGTCGGGTAATTCATCGATATGGAGGGTCGTGAAATCGACCGGTGTGTACGACGTATCGGGAACCGACTGGTAGTCGTAACGGACCGTCTGATTGGCCGCCGCATCGGTCGCGGTGAAGGTGTAGAGACCGGTTTGCGGCGCGCCGTCGAGCTTCAGCATGTACCAGTAGCCGCCCATCGGCGACCCGGTCTGCAGCGTCCCGTCGAGCAGGAGGTCATAGCTGGTGGTGCCGTCGGGAAAATCGACCTTGAGCTCGGCCAGGTCTGAATCGTAGGCCTCGAATTTAAGCACGGTCTTGCTGGCCGGGGTTGGACTGCCCGGCATGATGCGGTGCTCGACGAAAGCCATATTGACCTGCGGCGCGTCGGAGTTGAAGGTTGACGGGGCAAACGCGACGTTGTCGCCGGTCGAACGATTCCGGGTCGTCGTCCACTCGGAGCTGTCATAGGGCTGAACGTGCCAAGTCCACGGCTCGGGTCCGATCTTCGACTCGATCTCGTGGTACGGCACGTCGATCACGGTGGTGTCGAGCCGGGAGGTTTGAAAGTAGCCGCCGCTCTGGTTGTTGACCCGTACCCGGTACGACATCGGAACCAGCTGCTCAATCGGTGCGAAGGTGAAGCGCACGGTCATGCCGTCGCCAAGGAATTCAGCCTGGAAGGTCGATGCGTCGGGTTTCATATAGGAGACCTGCGGCGTCAGGGTCGCATACCTGTACTGGTCAACACCGTTCGCCACATAGTGGAAGGTGTACTGTCCATCCGGCGTGGTATAGCTCGTTGGATCGAGGCTAACTTTGATCGAATTGCCGCCCAACTCTCCCGCAGAGAAGGTGTACGGGGTGAACCCCGGCGGACCGAGCAGTTCGGCCGCCGTAACCTCCGAACCATCGTTGAAGCCAATCTCGAAATAGCTGCGCCAGGTCTCATTGGTAAGCTTGAAATTAACCCCGTGCGCGTAGTTCACTAGCGGTAGCAACGGATTGTAATCAGTCGCGGTTGGCACGAAGGTCACCTTGTCCGTGTTCGACTTGCCCTCCAACGTATCGAATCCGGAGGTCTCGTGCACCTCGATCCGGTACTTGTACGAGGTGTCGTCGACAAGCAGTCCGGACGGGACATCAACAACAACCTTCGCCTCGCGCGGCGTGTTGTGAACGACATTGCCGGCCATATCATAGATCCGGAAACGATAGTAGTAAGTCCGGGTGTCGTTGACCGGCGCCCACATGAATCGGTAGTTGCCGTCGGCGAAACGCTGGTAGTTGACGGTCGTCAGGTCGACCTGCGGCGTCACCTGTACAGAATCGTGGATATCGACCTGGTGGACCGAGTTGCCGTCGAGGTCGGTGACGGTGAGGGTGTAGTGCCCTGGGTCGATCGACGGCTCGGCGTGTCCCATCCCGAGAATGCCAGGCTTCCAGGGGTAAATATCACCGTCGGTGAAGGTGTAGCTGTAGCCGTTCGGGCCGGAGATGGATACGGTCAGGCCGGTGAGCGAAGTCGTGTTGGCCGACTTGATACCAACATCGAAGTAAGCCTGGGCCTCGCCGGTGCCCGGGGTGAGATTCTGAATGCCGCCCCAGGAGAAGTTGGCATTGACCGCGACCGGATTGCTGTCGAAGCCGTCGATTGCCCCATCACCGTCGGTGTCGGGGATATAGGGATCAGAACCAACAAGCAGTTCATCGAGGTTGGCAAGAGTATCCCCGTCGGAATCGAATGATGCCACACCCTTTTTGATTCCCAAACCAAATTCAATGGCGTCATCAGGCAGTTTGTCGGCATCGACTACAAGAAGATATTCTCCATTGGACGACACCGTCCCGAACGGCTCACCATCAATCGTAACCGCTCCATCCGAAGCCACACTGTAAGGAAACAGACCATTCTCGGACTCACCAAGAGAATCACCAACCTTCTCGTAGGTCATAGTTCCGATGCCATCGAACGTAAGAATCATATGCGTTGTCGAAGTAAAAGGAGATGCCTGGTCGACGAAATGACCAGCAATCCGTGCAAAGAAGAACTCTCCGTTCAGAGATGCCGTGCTCATACCAGCCCCCTGGCGGACAGCGAGTCCGAGCGAGATATCAGGATCATCGGCAGTGTCGATCGACATCAGAAGTTCGCCGTCGGGAGTTACGAACCCCTCTCCTGGTCCCATGACCAGGCTACCATCGTCTGCGACGGCATAGGGTGCGTCACCCTCATCCGTATCCCCACGGGAATCGTCAATCGAGGAATAATGAACCAGACCGGTCTGGTCGTTAAAATTGAGGGACATAAGCTTGGTGCTCGGATCGAGCGGATACGCCCCCCCGCTGATGTTGACGAACTCGCCCCAGATATAATTGCCAACCAGGGAGGATAATCCCATACCGCTGGAAAGCTTGCCGCCGACCATCAGGCTGATCGCGTTATCTGCAGTATCCGTGTTCGAAATGATCAGGGCGTTGCCGCTTTCAGAAAGCTGTCCCAGGTCATTTTCATAAATGACACTAAAGCTGCTGTCGTAAGCGGGGTCATAATACCAGTGACCCGACTCATTACCTCCTCCGGTGCTGGACGACAATCCCTGGTATAAGCCACGAACCGTGCCGTCCATACTCAACAGCATACGGTGAGTCAGCATCGAACCGCCCTGGTCAAGCTCATCGTCCATGAACTGTCCCGTCAGATAATCGCCTGTCATCACCGGATCACCGTTATCCGGGACCAGAGGGGAAGCATCGAGATCATCATCGATACCGTCCACGTCGGTATCAAAACGGGTCGGATCAGTGCCCATAACGTATTCGGTCGCATCGACGAGCGTGTCGCCGTCGCTGTCCGAATCAACGTCGCAGGCGTCCCCTTCCCCGTCGTCGTTGACGTCCATCTGGTCGGGGTTCGCAACCAGGTTACAGTTGTCGCAGGCATCACCGAATTCATCGGCATCCTGGTTCGACTGGGTATCGTTGTAATCCTCGACACAATTATCCACGTCATCAAGGATCGTATCATTATCCCAGTCCTGGCAAAAATCGCCGATAAAGTCCTGGTTCCAATCGGCCTGATCCGGATTGGACACGTCATAGCAGTTGTCACAATAATCGCCAACCCCGTCATTATCAGTATCCATCTGATCGGGGTTGAATCCCCACGGCTGCGGGCAATTGTCGACTACATCACAGACCTGGTCGTTATCCTGATCATCACAGGTCATCTCGGCTGTAATACTAAAAACCTCGATCGGATTCGGGGGTCCAAAAGAACCGACAAGAATATAGGAAGCAGGAGGCCCGTTATAAGTAAGAAAAAAACTCGTACCCAATGCTGTTAACTCTGGAGAAGCGATTGATGCCTGGACCAGTTGATCAAACTCGTCATAGGCTTCTATCTCTGCATAGACATGCGTCACCGAAGTTAAACCGCCAACTTCTACAGTTACATTAGAAACCGGCTCAATAAAATCAGCCCGGAAGAAAACGGTATCACGTCTCCATTCAGCTCCATCGTATTGATTAGCAAAAGCCGGCCACCCTTCAACGTCCCCCTGAACAACATAGTATTCTGGAAAATTCGAAGTTGTATACTCTCCTTGAGCGGCCAACCTAATATGAGGATTGACATCAGTCAGGTCATGTCCCGGCTCGAAAGAAGGATAAACAGAAGTCATGAATGAAGCCGGGGATGTTGAAACAAAACAAAGAACTAACAGAAACGACAACAGGAATAAACGCATAGTTTTCCTCCTAAGAAGCCCAAAAAGGCTCAATACAAAAAAGCCATTCCAATGCACTTTTCTGGAATGGCTTTAGTTGACTAGCTGATATCTCCCCCCACTATTCTGACAACAAATCATATATTACATAAAAATAATAATTATATGAAACGTGCTGAAAAGTCAAAACAAAAGAAAGCCCCGCCGTTACCGGCGGGGCTCGTATCTGTAAATTATCCAGAGTCAGAGTGTTAGTTGTTTGGTGCCACCGAGAAGGTTCCGGCGGACCATGCTTCTTCGAGTTTCAGATCGTCGGCAAAGGCCGTTACCCGGAAGGACTTACCGGATTCGATGACTGCATCCGCCGGAATCGTCCAGCTGTAGCTGGTGCCGGTACGGAACAGCGCTACCTTGTGCGGCGTCGAATCGCTGTCGAAGTAGTGCAGGTTGTAGTGGGTCGCCAGCGGATGCGCGCTCCACTCGATGGTGACCGTATTGGTGATCGGCCACGACTCGCCACCGGCAGGCGTCACCATGGCAAACGCCGGCCCAACTGCGAAGGTGCCGTCGATCCATGCTTCACCGAGCTTGGCATCGCCCGAATCGAAAGCGGTGATCCGGACGGTCTTGTTCCCTTCTACGATCGTGCCGTACGGCACATCCCAGACGAAGCTGGTTTCGGTCACGTTGCCGGCGAGCTTGTGCGGCGTGTTGTCAGCATCGAAGTAGTGAACGTTGTAACGGACCGCCTGCGGATGCGCGCCCCACTGGATCGTGTGCTGGGTACCGAGGTTCCAGGTCTCACCGTTGACCGGCGAGGTCATCACGAACGGATCCGGATCGACGGTGAAGGTACCAGCCATCCACGCCTCGCCGAGCTTTGCGCCTTCGGAGTTGAAGGCGGTGATGCGCAGGGTCTTGCCCGCCTCGGTGATGACACTCGGATTGACCATCCAGTTAAAGCTGGTTCCAGTCACGTTACCGGCAAGCTTCACCGGTGTCGCATCGGCGTCGAAGTAATGGATGTTGTAGGAAACCGCCTGCGGATGCGCATCCCACTGCACCGCGTAGGTTTGCCCAACGAGCAGGGTCGCGCCATCGGTCGGAGCAGTCATAACAAACGGCTCCGGCACCACAGTGAAGGCCCCGGCCGACCAGGCTTCATCCAGCTTGACGTTGGTACCATCGAAAGCGGTCACACGGAAGTTTTTACCACTCTCGATCACGATCCCGGCCGGGATCGTCCACTCGAAGCTGGTCACGTTGCCAAGCTTGGCGACAACGTAGGGCGTATCGTCGGCGTCGAAATAATGCAGATTGTACTTGGTCGCCAGAGGATGCGCTTCCCACTCGATGGTGTAGGTCGCCCCGACGGTATAGGTCTCGCCACCGTTCGGGCTCACCATGCCGATTGTTTCGCAACCATCCGGAGTTCCATCAGCATCGCTGTCGACTGAATCGTCAAACCACTGGCAAACATCGCAGGCATCCGGAACACCGTCGACGTCGGCATCAAGGTTATCATCTCCAGCCGAGCATATATCAACACTATCAGCTACATAATCCCCATCAGCATCCGGGAAGCAGGTTTCGGATCCCGGGAAGCTTGAAGCTCCGGCCGGACATGCATCGCAGGACGTCGCACCGGCGGATGAATACGAATCAGCCGGACAGATCTGGCATTCGGAACCATCGAACCAGGAACCAGCCGTGCACTCCTGGCAGGTATCAGTCGGGTCGTTCGGGCAAATATCAGTAGAATCGCCGATTCCGTCATTATCACTGTCATAATCGAAGTATGCATCGGCAGTCATGTCAGCATCCATGGTGATCATGCAGAACGGATCCTGGATACAGGAAGCTGCAGAACCACCCCATCCTTCAAATACAATCCCGCTGTTGTAAGGCACTTCGAGGGTAACATCGGTACCCTCTACGTACCAGGAGGAGTAATTTCCTATCGTCGTGTCTATTGAACTATCAGGTGCAGTGCTGACAACCGAACCCGGGCCGTAAACATTTACTGTCAGCTGGTATTCGATCGGTGGAGTGAACTCGCACGAACCACCGGAGTCCGTACCGGTCTCATCCATATCCTGAATTTCGTTGAAGCAGTGGGACGGCAGCAGGAAGAGCTGCGGAACCTCATAAACTTCACCAGGCTGGTCGATTGCGTCGTTGTCGTCGGTGTAGATATTGTAGATCCAGTACTCCATAGACTGTTGATCATTGTTGAAGTCCATCGCCTGCACGTACCAGTCATCACCTTCCAACACCGGAATGCGGAAGAAACCGTTCATGTCAGTACGGACCTGGTTCCAGGCATCGCCGATCCAACCGCCATTGTTGTAAGCGTTATTGGCGTAAGCATTCACCTCGACATCGAAAGCCGGCGAACCGTCAGCATTATAGAGATAGCCCTCGATAGCAGCGTCTGCATAATAGGCCGTCATCGAAATCGGACGGGACTCGCCATCTGTCAGGTTATCAACCATCTGATTCGGGCCTGGCACCATCTCGTACTCGACGGCCGCAACCTTCGGCTTATGGCAGGCGGTGCAAAGTCCGACCTGCCAGTTGCCGGCATTGACACCGACCTTGGCATGGCCGTTCACGTCGGTGAACTTGGCGGTCATCAGCTGGTTATAGGGAGCACCGTCGTTCCAATCACGGCTGGCCGAAACTTCAATCCCTTCGACCGGTGCACCGTACTCGTCATAAACAGTAACATCGATTGCGGCCGTCTCAGCGAAAGCCCAGAAGTCGACGATATTATCCGCCGGGAGCGGGTTGGGATAAACATAGGCATCGCTATTGTAGTTACCGCTTTCGGCCTCGACCACGGCGAAGTAGCCTGGTGGAAGGTCATCGCCTTCAACATTCATGTCGTTGTAGGCGATCGCCGGCATCGAGTACCAACCGGTCTGGTCGGATTTTGCTTCGGCATAACTACCGGAGTTATTCGGCCCCCAGAACTGCACGCCGTAAACCGGTTTGAGGGAATAGTAATCGCGGACGAAACCGGTGACCGCAGCATCACCCATTGTGATCGGCAAAATTCCAAGGTCGGTCGTTGTTGTCAGGTTAAGTTGCAGGGACGGATCGTCCTCAACTCCGAGATAGTACATATCATCGCGAGAGTATCCAAGGGCGCCATTGATCGGCAGCGCTTCATCGACCTGCAGGGCGAAGTCACCGTTTGCGTCGGTAAAGCCGAACGTAACGACCCGATAGTCCTCGACACCAACCATCTCGGCAAACCAGACGATGACACCAGGAACACCGACACCAGGATTGGAAGGATCTTCGATTCGGCCGGTGATCTCGTTTGCGGCAGCAGTGGGGGTGACCACAAACGGAATATCATCAAAATTGTATCCGGTACGCTCTGCTACGCGGGCAACAAAGCTTCCTGGACCGATAAGCCCGAACTCCGCCGGGTCACCGAAAGCAGTCTGGATTTGGCCCGGGGTCAGGTTGATGTCGCCGGAGAGATCCTCTTCGTTCGTCGAAGTACCATCGTCGGTAACAAAACCGGTAACGAGCGGCCAGTCAGTAATAGGATCAACTACGCCGTTGCCATTCTGATCGTAGTAAATGGAGAGTTCAACTGAATCACCAGCCAAAACTCCCGTAATATCGAAAACAACCGGGCCGTTGTCGGCTGCTACCGTTGCCGGAGCAGTAGAGAAATAAGGATTGCTGACCTCCGGGGTGTCGTTGTAATCATTCGGGTCGGAACCGGCATTAAACTCGTCAACATTGTCGAATCCGTCACCGTCAAGGTCATTATAGCGATCATCCAGGTTCGGGTTCAGACCATTATCAGTCTCATAGGCATCCGACATGCCGTCACCATCGCTGTCAACTGGATCAGATGAGAAAGGCCATACGCTGTAGAAATTGATCGTGCCGGCCTCACCGGAGAAGTACGGATAGGTACCGTAGTCCTGCCCGGTCGACTGATCGACTTCACGCACATAAACCTCGTAATAATACGTTGACATACCATCGTAGTAACTGCCTGATCCTTCGACCAGGTAAAAGGTACCGTTGAACTCAACATACCCCTGATACGGCATGCCGCAGGCACTGCCATCGGTATAACGCAACGCAGAAGACATCGAATCATAAACCATGTCGGTGCAATCTGGAGTAGCGACGGTCTGGCCACCACCTGGGAACGATGCCCCATAGAAGGTGATCGTCTGTTCCGCACCAGTGAAGTTTGCATAGATTGGATTTGGCGGATCACCACCATCATCCAAAATTGTTCCGGTAGCCTGATCAACCTCGTAAAGGGCAACACACGAATATCCGGGCCCCATGTAGCAATACTCGGAATCAGCGCCCATAACAGTATAGTAGGTACCGTCAACATCGACATAATCACCCATCATCGGTAGTTGAGCATAGTCAGAAGTCAACCAGTCTATTTCAGGAGCCATATTAACGCCATAGGCGGCAACGCTTGTCCCCTGCCCACCGGTCGGGAAGCTGCTATAGAACTCGATCTGGCCGGTGTCACCGGAAAAATTCGGATAATCGCCGCCAAATACTTCGCCGGTCTGCTGGTCGACGTTAACTAGGTAAAGGTCGAAGTTACTGAAGGTATCATCATAATAGCCATCGATGTAGTAATAGACACCGTTGAAGGAGACGTAGATATCCGGCTGGTAGAGTCCACAGGTCATGCCTGAAATATGCACCGAATTGGCTGCGGAAGTGCCGACGAAATCACTACAATATGGCTCCACCGTGCCGCCGTTCAGCGTCAGGTCGACACCGGTCACGGTCTCATACGCCTGGTCGATCGAGTCATTACCGTCTACCGACATGTAAACCGGCACCTGCGTCGACTGCAGGCCGGACTCGTAATCATCGGCCCAAACCTGCCAGTCGCCGCCGAGCAGCGGCAGGCGGTAGTAGCCGCTCATGTCGGTATCAGTTGAGGTCATCAGCCCTTGGGTATCGACCCCCGGGATCATCGCCATGTTATTCTCGGCGTTCCAGGACTGCGCATTGACCCGAACATACGGAACCGGGTTATTCTCACTGTCGTAGACATAACCTTCGATGACGCCATCGGCGTAGTAGGTGGTCATGGTGACCGAAGTCACCGAATTGTAGTAGGTCGTTACCTGGGTATTCAGCCCCGGTACCAATTCGACCTCCACGTCATTCACCTTGTTGACATGACAGCTGGTGCAGAGGGAGACGCCCCAATCCCCTTCCATAACGCCGACTGAAGCGAAACCGGAGGGATCTGAATACTTGCCGTTGCCGAGCGTATTAAGAATCGGATCGGCATATTCGTCATACATGCGGTTGACCGCGGCGAGAACACCCTCGGCCGGTTGACCGTACTCATCTTCCACCGTGACATCGATGGTCGCGGTGATCGGGAAGGCGGTATAGAAGAGATCGTTCGGACCCGAAACCGTCGGGGTGATCGTGCAGTCCGAATCAAAATTCGGGGAGCTGTCACAAACGATCGAGAAGTAGTTCGAGCCATCGTTCAACTCGACCTCGACCATCCACTCGACGCCGCTAAGGACATTGAGGTATCCGCTGCCACCCCAGGCGGTGCCTTCTACGAAGTGACCGTCCTCGGTTTCGGCGAAAATATCGAAATCATCCCCAGCCGATGTGGCGGAGACGTAATCCATGATATTGACATTGATGTTTGCATCGGGCGACTCAAAGTAGAAATTGACGCCGCTCATCCCGCCGGCCGGTACGTTGACTTCCGTATATTCAGAGACGCTGGTGTACGGATCCGCGGTCTTGGCGAAAACGATCGCCGGCGCATCGCAGGCAACGGCCGGCAGTTCCAGTGCGTATGCCCCGGTCATGTCGGGGAAAGCGAAGGAATGAATCACTTCCTCGTCGTTCACATCCTGCAGCAGACCGATGAAGGCGCCGTTGTCGACCTGGCCGGAGAGCTGGCAGATCCCCGGCGTCGGGGACACGGTAAACGGCAACTGAACCGACTGCCAGTTGTCTCCCGCGTCGTAATAGTCGACATTAATGTAGTACTGCCCCGGTGCGAAGAAGCCGTTGAAAGCGAGATCCGTGGCGATATAGTTGCTGGTCGGATCGGAGTCGGCGGCGAACCAGTCGGAACCGGACGGCCCATTGTCGTAAATATCATCACCCATGGTCAACGGGTAGTACGCATCGGCGATCGGATCATAGTAATCAACCATGACGAAGAGCTGTGGGGTCAGCGGGCTGATATCGTTGGCGTAGAGGGTGAAATTGACGCCATTCGCCGTAAAGTTTGTTTCGGAGAGGTAGACTGCATTGCCGCCGCACGGGGCGCAATCGATGCCGCCGCAGTCGACGCCGGTCTCGTCATAGTTTTGAGTCGTATCAAAACAATGGGCAGGCCCGCCACACGGAGCACAATCAAGGCCACCGCAGTCAGTCCCCTCTTCATCTTCATCAAGGTATCCGTTAGTGCAGTGATCACCGACACCCTCACAGGCATCACCGATACCATTGAAATTGTTGTCCATCTGATCTTCATTGTAATTAAAAGGACAATTATCGTACGCGTCAGGAATCGTATCACCGTCACCGTTCGTCCAAACACAGCTTGGATCTCCCGGGTTGGTCACGCAGCAGTACTCATCGTAACCCATACCAAAAGGATCAGTCGGATCACAGGTAAACGCCATGGCAGTGCCACTCAGCATAACTGTGGCAAATACTGCCATCAGCAGTCCTTTCATCCCCACTCTCAACGACTCACTCCGCATTGTCATGATTCATTCCTCCGTAGAAAGGTTTTACTAAATCCAGCTTAAACGAAAAATCGGAAGTTCCAGTTCTCCCTTAACCGGAACAAAACAAGCAAAAAACCCACCTCCGACAAAACCGAAGATGGGCAGACGACCCACTGGATAAATTATCCCGCGGGAAGCTCTCTTCGGCGGCCCGGCTACCCATAAAATTCAAGATGGGTCCGTGGCTCTGCGTCGCGGGGTTGCCCCCGGTTTGCTCTTATCGGAGAGTTTTCTCTATTAACTTAGCTGGGAATTAAATGCAAAATACAAACCAATTAACACTCTATAGATATTCATCGATGAATAGACACGCAAACCCAATCTACTTGAAATATGCAATTGAGTTATTCCCATATATGAGAGCGTTAATGTTGCAATTCAATGACTAAAAAAAGTCATTTCACCTGCCCAAAATAGTCAATACGGCAAAATAACCGGTATCAACGAAAATGAAATAGCAACCAAAATGCGAAAAGCTTATGTGGCCTAAAAACAAAAAGCCCCGCCGAAATCGGCGGGGCTTTTGATATACATATTACATTGTCTAGAGTCCAAGCTTCTTGAAGAAATCGTTCCCTTTGTTATCAACGAGAATGAACGCCGGGAAGTCTTCAACCTCGATCTTCCAGACCGCTTCCATGCCGAGTTCAGGAAAGTCGATACACTCGACCTTCTTGATGTTCTCCTCGGCAAGTACGGCAGCCGGACCGCCGATCGATCCGAGATAAAAACCGCCATGCTTACTGCAGGCATCGGTGACCTGCTGCGAGCGGTTCCCCTTGGCGATCATTACCATCGAGCCGCCGTTGGCCTGTAGCAGGTCAACGTAGCTGTCCATGCGGCCGGCCGTGGTCGGACCGAAGGAGCCGGAAGCCTTACCCGGCGGGGTCTTGGCCGGACCGGCATAGTAGATCGGATGGTTCTTGAGATACTCCGGCAGCGGCTTGCCTGAGTCGAGGATCTCCTTGAACTTGGCGTGCGCGATGTCACGACCGACAACGATGGTCCCCTGCAGCAGCAACGGCGAGCCGACTTCAAGTTTATCGAGCTCGGCGAGAATTTCACTCATCGGCTTGTCGAGGTCGATCTTGGTACCGTGGCCATGCTTACCTCGATACTCGTCAGGGATCAGGCGACCCGGGTTGCGGTCCATCTCCTCGACGAAAAGACCTTCTTTGGTGATCTTCGCCTTGATGTTCCGGTCAGCCGAGCAGGAGACCGCCATGCCGACCGGGCAGGAAGCTCCGTGGCGCGGCAGACGGATCACGCGGACATCATGGGTGAAGTACTTGCCGCCAAACTGGGCACCGATACCGAGGTCGCGAGCGGCCTGCTGGAGTTTCTGTTCCAGTTCGACATCGCGGAAAGCCTGACCGTGGTCATTCCCTTCGGTCGGCAGGCCGTCGAGTTCCTTGGCGGTTGCCAGTTTGACCGTCTTCATGCAGGCATCGGCCGAAGTGCCGCCGATAACGAAAGCAAGGTGGTACGGCGGGCAGGCGGCGGTGCCAAGGGTCTTCATCTTGGCGACCAGGAAGTCGTAGAGTTTATCCGGGTTGAGCAGCGCCTTGGTCTCCTGGAAGAGCATGGTCTTGTTGGCGGACCCGCCCCCTTTTGCCATAAACAGAAATTTGTAGGCGTCTCCATCGGTCGCCATGATGTCGATCTGGGCCGGCAGGTTGGTGCCGGTGTTCTTCTCGGTGTACATATCGAGGGCGATGGTCTGGGAGTAACGCAGGTTCTCTTCGGTGTAGGTCTTGTAAACCCCTTCGGAGATTCGCTCTTCATCCTTGACCCCGGTCCAAACCTGCTGCCCTTTCTTGGCAACAACAGTCGCGGTGCCGGTATCCTGGCAGACCGGCAGTTCGAAGTTGGCAGCGATTTCGGCATTGCGCAGAAAAGCCATGGCGACGCCGCGATCGTTCGGTGATGCCTCCGGGTCACGCAGGATGGCGGCGACCTGCTCATTATGCTCCGGGCGGAGCATAAATGAAACATCGCGCATCGCCTCGTTCGCCAGAACGGTCAACGCCTCGGGGGCAACCTTCAAAACTTCCTGGCCATCGAAATCGGCTATATTGACATACTGCTCCGATCCTTCGACCTTGCGATATTTCGTTTCATCTTTACTGACCGGGAATGGTTCCTGATAGACAAAATCGGGCATCGTTACTCTCCTTTGCATACATACGATTTAAACGATAGACGTGAAGAAAATATTCATATCAAAACAGCGTGGTATTATATAGAAAACAGACGATCATGTCGACAGGAAGTTAACGAAATCTTATTTTCTTCGCCCACCGGAGGAGAGTCACACATGACCGAGAACAAATCGAACCGAGTAGCAATCATCGGCGGAATCCGTACGCCGTTCGTCAAGGCGGGAACCGTTTTCCGCAAGTACGATCAGCTTAAGCTTTCGACCCACGCGGTTAAAGGGCTGGTCAACAAGTTTCTATCAGACCCGAACGATATCGACGGGCTGGTCTGGGGACGGGTGCTGCACGACCCGCGCATCTCCAACCTGGCGCGAGAGGTCGTCTTTGCCGCAGGCTTACCGAAAGATATTCACGCTCTGATGGTTTCGAACAACTGCATCACCAGCCTGCACGCCATGGTCGATGTCGCTGACGCAATCAAGGCCGGACGGATGTCGCTCGGTATCGCCGGCGGGGTCGAGTCGATGTCAACCGTACCGATCCTGTTCGGGCGCGAAGCCTCCTCTATATTCCTCGAAGCCGGCATGGCCAGAAGCGGCGGCGATCGGTTCAAGGCATTGACCCGCCTGCGTCCGCGACATTTCAAGCCCTCCCCCCTCTCCTTCAAGGAACCGTCGACCGGGCTGACCATGGGGCAGCATGCCGAGATCACGGCCAAGGAGTGGAAGATCGAACAGGCTGAGCAGGACCGGATTGCTTACAACAGCCACATCAATGCCGCCAAAGCGACCGAGGATGGCCGGTTGAAGGAAGAGATCGAACCGCTCGACGGCATTGATCGCGACACCATCGTCCGGGGCGACACGACCCTGGAGAGACTGGCCGGGCTGAAGCCGGTTTTTGACCGCTCTTCCTCTGGCACCATCACCGCCGGAAACTCCAGCCCCCTGACCGACGGCGCCTCGTCGATCCTGCTCGCTTCACAAGATATTGTCGAGAAGCAAGGACTTGAAGTGGCTGCCTGGATCAAGGATGTCGAGTTTGCCGCCATCGACCCGGCCGACGGCCTGTTGATGGCCCCTGCGGTCGCCGTACCGCGACTGCTCAAGCGGACCGGCCTGAGCCTGGACGATATGGATATCATCGAAATCCACGAGGCGTTCGGCGCACAGGTCGCTTGCAACCTCGCGGCATGGGAAAAAGGCTGGAAAGAAGATGCTATCGGCACCGTCCCGGATGAAAAACTCAACACCTTGGGTAGCTCGATCTCGGTCGGCCACCCCTTCGGTGCCACCGGTTCACGGATCGCGACGACCCTCGCCAACGAGATGAAACGACGCGATGCGAAGTACGGTCTGATTTCAGTCTGCGCGGCAGGAGGAATGGCCTGCGCGATGATTTTAGAAAGGTAACAGGAAGAATCTATGGCTTAGGCAAAGATTTATAACCACGAAGATCACGAAGGGCACGAAGGAAGGCTGATTAAAAAATCGTCTCACGCGAAGGCGCAAAGACGCAAAGAAGATCAACAATCTTAAGTAAATAAATAAGTTTTGGGTTTAAAACCAAAACCTTCTTATGTTTCTTTTGATATTTTGACTTTCACCTTTAACAGAGTTTATTGCTTTTCTTTGCGCCTTTGCGGCTTTGCGTGAAAACCAGATTTTGATTTTTCCACAAAATAGTTTTTTGCTCTTCCTTGCGACTATGCGTCTCTGCGTTAAAAACAGATTTTGATTTTCTTGATTTCCTTGGTGTTCTTGGTGCCTTGGTGGCAGAGGGTATTCGATAGGGATTTATAAGGTTTCAACCATTATCGAAAGACGGCCCCCTATAAGGTCGTTGTCGCAATCCCTTTATCGTCAAACCGAAATCATAGGATTGTCCACACTGCGGACAGATCAGGGCGAGTCGGTGTTCATCCTTGAACGGTTTGAAGTAAATATGGAAACCGCGACGATAACCGCAACTGGTGCATGTTCTGAACTCGCTCATCCTCTTCCCTCGTCGTTAATCAATCCACTCCGACCTGCCCTCGAAATCGGCAACTGACTCCCTGAAACGCAACGGGATGCGGGCTGTTTTTCTTTTATCGTAATCGAAAGCAACCAGGTTTGTCGAGCCCTCGACCGTAATTTCATCATCTCTTGATATTTGATATTCCATAATAAAAGACGATTTACGCATACTTTCGATTCTAACTGCTATCTGTAAAACATCGCCGAGGAACATCTCCCGGTGGTAGCGCACATGCGCTTCCGGCATAATGAGACCGACCCCGCCGATATCGAGTTCACTGCAATCAAAATGCTCAAGATAGGCAATGCGCCCATCCTGAAAGAAATTCATGACCGCGGCATTGGAGACATGATTTCCATAGTTAATATCGGCAATGCGGGCCGAATAAGGAATCGTGAACTTGAAATCAGACATTGAACCTCCCCTAACTATTTTGGCAGGTCGGACAGTAAAAAGTAGAACGTCCGGCCAGCTTGATGTTCTTGATATCTTGACCGCAAACAGTGCACGGCAGACCGGCCCGGCCGTAAACTTTAAGACTCTGTTTGAAGTACCCAGGCTTCCCTTCGGCGCCGGCGAAGTCCCGGATCGTCGTCCCACCCTGGTCGATCGCCGCAGCCAGAATCAGCTTTATAGCATCGACCAGTTTCCAGTAGCGTTTTTTCGAAACTGTTGCAGCCGACTTGGTCGGCCGGATACCGCTGTGAAAAAGCGCCTCGCAGGCGTAGATATTTCCGACACCGACCACGACTTTCTGATTCATGATGAAGTTCTTGATCGCCCCGGACGACCGACGCGATCGCCGATAGAGCACCTCACCGGTAAAATCATCGGATAGCGGTTCCGGCCCGAGTGAAGAGAAAAGCGGATGATCGTCGATCGGCGTCTCCGTAAAGAGAACGGCCCCGAATCGGCGGCTGTCGTTCAGGCGCAAACATTTTCCATCTTTCAAAATGATATCGACATGATCATGCTTTTGCAGTGGAGTATCGACATTGACCACCCGCAGCACACCGCTCATCCCGAGATGCACAATTAACGTTCCCCGCTGAACCTTAAAAAGAAGATACTTGGCCCGCCGTTCGACCGATTCGATCCGCTGGTCGACCAACTGTTCCGGCAGTTGGGGTGTTAAGGGCCAACGCAGCTTCGGCACCCGACAGATAACAGCGGAAATTTCAGCATTGGTGACCAGCGGTGCAATGCCGCGACGCACGGTTTCGACTTCAGGAAGCTCCGGCATCAGTATTTAATCCTGCATTCGGGGATCGAAGATATCACGCACTCCTTCTCCGAGAAGGTTGTAACCGAGAACCGTGATCAGGATAGCCAACCCCGGGAAAGCCGAGAGCCACCAGGCGGTACCGAGGGTCTGCTTGCCGGCGATTAGCATATTCCCCCACGATGGGGTCGGAGGCTGGACGCCGATACCAAGGAACGAGAGTGCACTCTCGGTTAGGATGGCACCGGCAACGCCGAGAGTAGCCGAAACCAGAACCGGCGTCATTGCATTCGGCAGGATGTGACGAAAGATCACCCGCCCATCCCGGTTGCCAACGGCACGGGCCGCTAGCACGAAATCACGCTCTCGCAGAGAGAGGAACTCGGCCCGGACCAATCGTGCAACCCCCATCCAGCTGGTCAAACCGATAATGATCATAATGTTCCAGATCGATGGTTCAAGAAAAGCGATGACCGCCAGGATTAGAAAGAACGAAGGGAAGCAGAGCATGATATCGACAAAACGCATAATGATCGAATCGATCCAGCCGCCGTAATAACCGGACAGGGCGCCGAGAAAAACACCGATCAGGGTCGCAATGCCAACAGCGACGAAGCCGACTAGTAGCGATATACGGGCTGCAAAAAGCATCCGGGTAAAGACATCACGCCCGAGATCATCAGTCCCGAACAGATGCTGTAGGCTTGGCGGCTGTAGCCGTTGTGCAACATCGATCGCACCCGGGTCGCCACCGAGAATCGAGGCGAGTCCGGCCAGGATGAACATACTGAGGACAATAAGAAAGCCGGCAAAGGCAAGCCTATTACGGATAAGAACCGAAAATATATTTTTCAGATAGTCGGTAGACATAAAAGTTATCTTAATCAAGCCACCAGGGCACCAAGAGCACCAAGAAAGTCAAAATCTGTTTTTAACGCTGAGCCGCAGAGAAAAGCAAGCATCTATTGCTTAAGGTTAAAGACAAAACCTAAAAAAGAATCACAATAAAGGGTTTGGTTTTAACCCAAAAAATCTTATTTGCTTTTCGATTATCGATCTTCTTCGCGGCTTTGCGCCTTCGCGTGAGACAAGCCTTCAAGAATCTG
>PKTZ01000032.1 GCA_002868925.1 Desulfuromonas sp.
GGCCCGCTCGGTCCAGTGATCGTCGCCGTAGGAGTTGCAATAACCGTGATTCGCCTCGGCCAACGCCTGCCACGCCTCCGGGCAGATACCGGCATAATTATCACTGGCGAAATGATTCTTCCCGTGTCGGTGTAAGGTCGGCTCCATCGGTTCCTCTCCTAGGCCGGTACGGAGATCGTACTGCCGTCCGGCGCTCGCAATGTCCAGTTCTCATCATTTCTGGCGACAACATTCTCAGCCACCAGTTCAACTTTACCATGCCCACCGGGAGAATCGATGATGTAGTGCGGCACCGCCAATCCCGAGACCCGGCTGCGCAGCCCATCGATCAGCTCAACCCCTTGTTGCAGCGGTACCCGGAAATGCCCTGTCCCGGCGACCGGGTCCATCTGGTGCAGATAGTAGGGGCGGACCCGGTGGCGCAGCAGCTGCCGGCAGAGGTCGGCCAGGGTGTCGAGATCGTCATTCACCCCCTTGAGCAGCACCGTCTGGTTGGCCAGCGGGATACCGGCATCGGCGAGCAGCCTGCAGGCTTCTATCGCCTCCGGGGTCAGCTCTTGCGGATGGTTGAAGTGGGTGGTGAGATAAAGCGGCTGATAACGTGACAGCAGATCGGCCAGGGCTTGGGTAAAGCGCTGCGGCAGCACCGCCGGCATCCGGGTCGCAATCCGCAGAATCTCGACATGCTCGATTTTGCGCAGCCGGTCGAGCAGCTCGCCGAGCAGGCCGTCGCTCAGGATCAGGGGGTCGCCGCCGGAGATGATGACCTCGTTGATTTCTTTCCTCTCAGCGATATAGGCGATGCCATCGAGGATCTCGCCGAAGGAGACTTTATACTCTCGATCGCCGACCCGCCGCTTGCGCGTACAGAAACGGCAGTAGGCAGCGCAGCTGTTGGCCGCCAGCAATAGAACCCGCTGCGGGTAACGGTGTACGATCGCCGGTGTCGGCGACTTTTCGTGTTCGGCCAACGGGTCGGTCGGCAGGCCGTCATCCTCCAATTCGGCCGCATCGGGAACAAACTGCCGCCAGAAAGGATGATCGGTACCGGACATCTGTTGCAACAGGTAGGGGGTAAGCTACACCGGATATTGATGTGCCACCCGGTCAACCATCCCCGGATCGAGGTTGAACCGGTGCGCCACCGACAGGCTGTCGGAGACGGCCTCTTTGAGTTGTTGTTGCCAGGAGGTCATAAAAAAAGAAGTCAGAAGTTAGAATACAGAAAACAGAAGTAAAGGCTAAAGCAAGAAGTCGCATTCATTCTGTCTTCTGCCTGCTGTCTCCTGTCTTCTCAAGGGAATATTTATTCCGTAAGTGAAACACGAAATGTGCCATAGCCAGAAACAGCACGTTGCGCAACAGCGCCTGCAACGGGCTCGATTTGAGATGCGGACCGAAGCAGCCACAATCGATATCGAGACCTCTCAGCAGAACGGAAACCAGGGCGACGATGAAAACCATGTTCATAGTACCGACCACCAATGCCGCCGGACGTACTCTGCGATTTACCAGCAGCAAGACACCGCACGCAACTTCTATCCAGGGCAGGGTCGCTGCCACGACGTAATTCCACTGGTAGGGAAGGATTTCGTAAGCCGCAACCTTTCCGGCAAACGACGATGCATCCTCGATCTTCAGAAAGCCAGCATAAAGGAAGAAGGCGCCGAGAAGAATCCGGCAAAGATGATAAGAGAGACGTCCGCTCCGTTTCATGGCGTCCCCTCCTCGACCGGCAGACCGGCATCGCGCCAGCGCGGGTAACCACCCTCGAAGAGCATCACATCACGGTATCCCTTTTCGAGTAGGACCAGCGCCATGTCGAAGGAGTCCGTGCAACCATAGCCGCTGCAATAAAGGATCAGCGAGCTTGCGGTCGGGTATTTGTCCATGAAAGTAGGCAGAAGCTGATCGAGCTCGCCAAGCGGCAGAGAGACGGCACCGGGGAGATGACCGTCGTTGTAGATCTCCTGCGACCGGGCATCGACCAGGATTACCCGCCCCGTCATCTCCTTGACATCCTCGAGAGCGACCGGCACCGGGTAAAATTCGGATTCGGGAGCGGGTAGAGCCGTCGGCATCACCCCGCCTTCAAAAGCATCCATCACCAGCTGGTGGTTGAACATCAAGCCGACCGAAAACGCGAAACAGACGAGAATCGCCGCCTCGGCGATAATCCGCTTCATATCGCTGTAATCGAGATGAAAGTTCATCATTCGTCCGGTGAAACCTCGCTCTCCGGTTCGAGGGTCTTGACCATTTCACGCAGCGCCCTGTTCTCACGGGCGAGTTCGTCGATACGGCGATGGCAGCTGGCGATCTCGTCGCTCAACGTTTCGATGAGCTGGCTCTGATCCATGAACCTCAGCTCAAGCTCCATCAATCTTTCGTCCTGTTCTCTCATTCGATCCTCCGATGAGGCATGCTAGCAAAAGACGGTAAAAGGTTAAAGATTAAAGGTGCATGGGGAGGATGATTTCTCTGGAATCTTTGTAAAGTGAATAAAACCGTGGGGACCCGGCCCCACACGCCGTGTTCATTTTTCCGAATGGGGACACTTCCCTGTACTTCGGGAAGTGTCCCCGAAGAGAAACGAACCAAAGAAACGGCTCCCTTGCAGGGGGGGTTGCGCGGTCAGTTTGACCTCTTTTGAGATTCGGTAGTAGGGAGATCGCCTCGAGGCGATCACGCTTCGTCTTCGTGGTAGTCCCGTGCAGTCTGCGTTCAAGTAACCGCGCTGACAGGCGTGCACCCCAAAAGCTATGGGGGAAGTCAAAATCTGTAATGCTGGAACCGGCAGAGTCAACCGCGAATGCAGTGCCCGCCGCCAGGCGCGTGTAGAAGTCAAGGACATAGGTAACAAAATAGTCAAGGGATATGGGGAACACTTTTCAGTGACAAATAGGACACGCTCTTTTGTTGTGCGTCCCGCTCATCGAATTGTTATAAAAGGTAACTGTCACCGAATTGCACCAAAATTCGGTGACAGTTACCTTTTTATTATTAATCCTTGACGATTTCTCGCTGGTAAGGTATCGATTTAATTACGGTTGGGGGTCGTTGGCTGCTTCTGAAAGAATCACCTGAATGCAGTGTTATAATTAAGTAGCAAACCGTAGCAAAAGTCGATACTTCAGTTCTGTTCGATTTGACAGAGGAGACACGATGAGTAAAAAGATCCTGCTACCGGATGACGCCCAGATTCTCAACATCATGGAGACCTCCTTCTTCCAGCGTGCCGGGTTCGAGTTTATAACCGTTGCCGATGATGAAGATATCTTCCACAAGATCGAGGAGCAGGACCCGGCCCTCGTCATCCTCGACATCGAAAAAGTCGATGTTGATGCAAGCGGTCTCTGCCGGCGGGTCAAGGATGACTCCCTGCTGAGCAAGACCCAGATTCTGATCGTCGTCCCCTCCGAATCGCGGCAGAGTTCCGAAGAGTATAAATGCCTCGCTGCTGACGCCATCGTCGGCCGCCCGATCGATGTCCAACGCTTCCTGACCTCTGCCAGCCACCTGCTCGAAATCTTCCACCGGGCGCCACCCCGGATCGAAACCTTTATCATGGTCTCCTGCGGCTCCGATATCGATGAGCTGCACCACGGCTGGATCCGCAATATCAACGCCGGCGGCGCCTTCATCGAAACCCGCGAGTTGATGCCGGTCGATTACCGTCTGTATATCCAGTTCTCCCTCGAGGAGGGCGGCGATCTGATCGGCGGCAAGGCCCGCGTCGCCTGGGTCAACCACCCCGAATGGATCAAGTGCGAACACCTTCCGACCGGGATGGGGGTCCAGTTCCTCGATCTGGACGAGGAAGATAAAAAGCTGATCAGTGATTTTGTCGATGCCCAGATAAGCAAAGAGGAATCGGCCTAGTTTGATCGTGACCTGAACTCCGCTGATCGCCTCTTCTCGCATTTTGTCTATTTGCTGCTAAACTTTCCCTTGTCCATACGGGCTGAACACCTGTTTACTGAATTCACCATTTTATTAAGGGAGTTGTTTGTTTGGATCCTGAACAGACATACTTGGTTATTGCCGATGATCATGAGCTCAACAGCGCCCTGAAGGGGTCGTTCTTCGAACGGTCCGGGTTCGTTCTGCACCGGATTACTGAAGGGGACGATGTCTACGCCATCGTTAAACGTGATCGTCCGGTCCTGGTTATCCTCGCTCTTGATACGAAAGAGAGCTGCGCCGACCTGATCTGCCGGAAGATCAAGGATGACTCTTCCCTGCACAGTACGCCGGTCGCCCTGATTGCCCATTACGAAGATGAAGAGGAGAGGGATCGCTGCCACGAATCGGGCTGCGA
>PKTZ01000179.1 GCA_002868925.1 Desulfuromonas sp.
GCTTTCAGCTGTGTAACGTGTGAAAAAACCTACAGACACGATGAAGCGGCCATTCTGAAGTGGGCCTGTTGTGGCCACAAGATGACCAAACTAGAAGTCCTCTATGAAAGCGATGCATCCCCGACCGGTGCCTGATTCGATGCTTCGAACCACTCACAAAAAAGGCGGCCTTTGCCGCCTTTTTTGATGATGGAGATTATCAACGGACCATGAAGACCAGAGGTAGGATGATTTTTACGTAAAACCCGGAGAAACAATTGGCTGTCGACAGCAGGGACTAGTGGACAACCGTCCCCTTTCCGGCCAAAACCTTTTGAGCATGATACAGCAGGCTCGGTTGGCGAACCGGCTTGGCGAGGTAATCGAAAGCGCCCCGACTTCTCGCCTTGACCAGCGCCTCGACTTGCGGATTGCCGGTAATTACCACGATCTCGCAACCGGGCTGCAGAATTTTCAAACGCTCGATCGCATCGATCCCGCTTTCGACACCGAACATGACATCGAGGAAAAGCAGGTCGAAGGATTCCGTCTGCATCCGGGTGATGCACCGCGAGAGCGAATCTGCCGTTTCAACCTCGTAACCGTCCCCTTCCAGAATCAACCTGAAGGTCTCGCGGATACTCTCTTCATCGTCAGCGATCAGTATTTTGCCTTTCATGATCTTCCTATCTCCTGCCGGTAAGGGGTGCGCTTTAAACCCCGAGCACCTTTTCGACGACCCCGATCAGGCCGTCTGTTTTCAACGGTTTTTCAATCCACTCCGAAGCTCCGATTTTTTTTGCCCGCCCTTTGATCTCGTCGTTATTCTCGATCGTCAAAATGATGACCGGCGTTCGACATGTTCTTTGTTGTTGACGGATCTCTTCGGTAAAACTCAGGCCGTCGAGGTTCGGCATATTGATCTCGGTAATGACCAGATCGATCTCCTGCTCCGATATCTTGCGCAAGGCATCGATACCATCAACGGCGGTCGACACCGCATATCCGCTCCGCGTTAAAACCATACTGACCGATTGCCGCGTCGATGCCGAATCGTCGACGACCAGAACTTTTTTTCTCATAGAACTCAACCTTCCCCCTTCTCAATTCAGATTGCAGTCAACCATTAACCAGGTTATTGCAATCTAAATACCAAACAACAATAATCAATATTTTCAGTGGTTTAAAAGTAATTGACCTGTGCCAGGCAGAATCGGGCACAGTGCATGACTCAGTCGGTGGCACACAACGGGTGTCGAAACAATACGATGTGAGTCAAACAGCGGAATAAAAAACAGGAACGGGGTTACGAAGAGAACGGGGGCAGGTCGATGGTGACCCGGGTATAGAACCCGGCCTCGCTTTCGATATCAATGATACCGTTGTGCGCCTGCACAATCTGATAACAGATGCTCAGGCCCAGACCGGTGCCGTCGCCGGCCGGCTTGGTCGTCATGAAGGGATTGAAGACTTTTTCGAGATATTCCTCAGGGATACCGGTGCCGTTATCTTCCACGGAAATCCGGGCCCAGCTCTCTTTTCCCCGGCGCAGATTCTGAACAGCGATCTCGATCATCTTGCCGGGACCACTCTCTGCCGACGGCTTCTGATTGAGGGCGTATCGTGAATTGCTGACCAGGTTCATGACCAGGCGCTCCAGGTCGGAGAGCCGCCCGAAAACGGTCGGCACATAATCTTCGGCCACCAGCGACAGCTCGATCCCCTCCTTCATCAACTGGTTGTTGAACAGGCTCAATGTTCCGGAAACGACATCGAGCAGGGTCACCTCCTCGAGACGACTGCTATCCTTGCGCGAGTAGTTGAGCAGGTTGGTCACGATGTCGGCAACCCGCGTCCCTTCCTTGATGATGCGCCGCAGGATCTCCTGCTCCTCTTTGGGAGGATCGAACCGGTTCAGAAAGAACTGCGAGTAATTGATAACACCGTTGATCGGGTTGTTGATTTCGTGGGCAACGCCGGCGGCCAGTTCGCCGAGGGAGGCCAGGTGGGACATCCGCGCCGTTCGGGCCTGTTCGAGCTTTTCCTTGCTGATATCCTCGACGCTGGCCAGGATATACGGCTCGTCGTTCTCTTTTTGCAACAGTCTAACCGAAGCCCTGACCGGCACCCGCCCTCCGTCCCTGGTGATATAGTCTTTTTCATAGGGACCGAAATAGCCCTCCTCCTCGAGCATCGCCAGCTTCTCCGTTTCGAGCTCGGCATACTCATCCGGGGTCAGGTCGAGGTAAGAGATGTTACGCAGTTCTTCAATCGAGTAGCCGACGATGTTGGCATAGGCGCTGTTGACATCGAGCAGTTCACCGTTCATCCGGCAAAAGGCAATTCCGACCGGCGACTCTTCGAAGATCATCCGGTTGTACGATTC
>PKTZ01000199.1 GCA_002868925.1 Desulfuromonas sp.
CACCCATCTTCGGGATGGTGCCGAGCCGCTCGCTGCTGGCCGGGTTGGTTACCTCGATCGTCTCCTTGCTGTCGGCATCGCACCACTGCCCACCGATGTAACATTGCTGCCGCAACAGGCTCTTGTCTTTCAGCATTTGCTCCAGCATGCGCACTCCTTTTTTATTGGATTGAACGATATGGAAATGGGTTAGAACGATTGCATTGAAAACAGCTTTCAATACTAATCCCACAGCTCGGAATTTACAAGGATGAAGATGACAAAACCCCCTCGACATTTTTTTGATATTGGGATATTCGAATCAATTGATTGCCCTGATTCAATAAAACATTTATATTGTTTTCCAGTTTTATCAACATTGAGGGGGCCATGTCGAAATTTTCCGTATCATCTATCCTGATTATATTTCTGATCCTGTTTTTTGCGACGGCTGTCCCGGCAATAGCGCAACGCCCGGGCTTTCTACCGGAGCGGCTGGCCGACCACGGCAGCGCCCGTAACGGCGGCTGGAAGTTCCTGCGCTGGGGGATGGATAAAGAACAGGTCGAAGCGCTAGCCAAGGAGAAGATCGACATCCTCGGGATCATGCAGTTCGACAGCGCTCCCGACCGTTTCAACCACGAGGTTGTTCTCTACCGCCGGGTTGAACGAGCGACCAACCGCTACTTCAAGATCAAACCGAACTGCCTCGGCGTGACCTCGTTTCTCTCCTACAGCGATCGTGACCCGGACGAGGGACACGCCACCTTCCATTTTCTCGACGACAAACTGATCGGAGTCGATGTCAGCGTCCCGAAACAGGTCGATTCGGCCAAACTGCTCAAGAAGCGGCTTATGGTCGACTACGAAGGAAAGGTCTTCCGTACCAGCGACGGCATCTACTATATTGCCAATGGCAGCAAAAGCAGCGTCTACGCCCAACCTCACAAGATCGTCTCAGGTAAGATTGTTAAAAAAGGGACGATTGAGTTCCGGGATCCATATGTGTGGCAGCAGGAGCAGACCTGCGCCGAAGAGAAACAACATCTGACTGGCAAGAACTTAAGATAGCTCTTAACAATTCGATATCACAAATTCGATAAACTTAAAAAAACACCCGACACTTCAGACCGGCCGGCAGCTTCATAGAACTATTTTTGAGGACGAGTCGGACACGAAAAGTGCCACTGGCGGCATCGATGACCTTATCGAGCACTGAGACCGTGGCCAAGTATTCTCCTCCGACGGGCATCTCGGGTACGACCTTCGCCTTCATCCCTTCACTGATCTCTCCGAAATTAGCGACCGGCGCCACAACTTCAATATATAAAGGGTCGATACGGGCTATCGACAATATCGGATTCTCGCCGACATATTCAGCCGGCCCAAGCATCCTGTCGACAACGACTCCATTGACCGGGCTTTTGATAATACGCAGGGCATATCGCTCTTCCGCCTCTCGAAGTTCGAGTCGGGAGATCTTCAGCTCTGTTTCGATTTCGTCCTTTTCATGACTGGAAATAAGCTTCTTCTGCTATAGCAGTTCGTTGCGTTCGACCTTACGCTCACCAAACTCGACACGGGCCTGGGCAAGGGCAATTGCGGCCTCTTCGACTGCCGATTTCAGGCGGGCAACGACCTGCCCCTTTTCGACCAAATCCCCCCGCTCAACCAGAACCTGGTCAATAACACCCGGAATCTGGCTGCTGACCTCGACCATCTCGCTTGGTTCGATCAAACCTTCAAGCTCGAAGGTCAAAGCCGGTGTTGGTAAAACGACAAGCACGAATGACAGCAACAATAAATATCGGAACATCTTCACCTCATCTAATCAGGGCGTCCGGAGAATGAAAGCAGCGATGTTCGCTGCCGATCCTGTTTGAGCAGACGTCTACGAACCTTTGCATAATATTTTTCGACCCGCTTCTGGGTCCTTAATATGCCCCAAAAAGCGATTTTTTGCCACCACCTACCCTTGGTGTCGGGGAAACGGCGCAAAAGGCTCAGTGGCAAGCTTGCATGGCGCGTGGTCAGCATTGCATCGTCGATCGAGACGATCGCCTCGCAACTCCCGGGATCACCCTGGCGACCGCAACGTCCGAAAAGCTGTCGGTCGATCCGTCCGGCCTCATGGCGTTCGGTCAGGATAACGTGAAGTCCTCCCTGTTTGCGCACATTCGGATGCAGCTTGATGTCTGTACCACGCCCGGCCATATTGGTTGCGATGGTCACCCGGTGCGGCTCCCCTGCCCTGGAGACAATCTCCGCCTCCTCGTGATCATTCTTGGCATTCAGCACGACGTGATCGATCCCCCGCTCCGACAGTTGATCACTGAGTTGTTCCGAAGAAGCGACGGAACGGGTGCCGATTAAAACTGAACGTCCTTCCGCGCGGACCTCTTCGGTCCGGCTGACAACCTGTTCCCACTTGCTTGCGATATCACTCCTGATCGTATCGGGCAGGATATTACGCTGTACCGGCTTGTTTGTCGGGATTTTGACGACTGACAGATTGTAAACATCCCAGAGTTCGTGACGTATTTCATGGGCCGTTCCGGTCATTCCCGAGAGCTTGAGGTACCGCCGGAAGAATTTCTGGTAACTGATCCGGGCCAACGATTCGCGCTGTCCGGTAATTTCACACCCCTCTTTGACTTCAATCAGCTGATGCAACCCCTTCTCCCAGGAGCGATCAGCCATGATCCGGCCGGTAAACTCATCGACAATCTGCACCTTATCTTCAACAACGACGTAATGTTCGTCACGGTGAAAACAGTTCAGTGCAACCAACGCCTGCACCACCGTACTCTCCCTGCGGATCGTCCCTCGCCAGACCGGGTCAAGCGTTTCGGATCGCATTTCAAGCAGACTCTTTCCGGAGTCGGTCAAACGGACCTCGTTGGTCTCCTCGCGCAGAGTAAAATGCTCACCCCGCGCAAGGGACCGCGCCAGATTCAGAGCCTGCTCGAAGAAGTTCTGTTCCTGATCATTGCCATCACTACCGGAGATAATAAGCGGTGTTCGTGCCTCATCGATCAGGATACTGTCTGCTTCGTCGACAATAGCAAAGTGCAAGCCGGGAAGGATCAACCTCTGGCGGCGATGATTGCGTTTAAACAGGTCTTCCGCCATCAGACGCAACGGTGTCTGCCGTTCCTGCAGTACCAGTTTATCGCGCAAGTAGTCGAAGGCAACCTCTTTGTTGGTACAGTAAATCACGTTTGCCCGGTAAGCCTGCTGTCTCTCAGGTGGTTGTTGCCCATGCACGACACAGCCCACGCTCAAACCGAGGGCACGATACACCGGCCCCATCTCTTCGGCATCACGTTCGGTCAAATAATCGTTAACACTGATAACGTGGACCGGCCAGCCGGCCAGGGCCGCCGTCGCCGCCGGTAAAGTCGCGGTGAGGGTCTTCCCCTCCCCGGTCTGCATTTCGGCAACCATCCCGCAGATCATCACCAACCCTCCGATCAGTTGACTGTCGAAGTGACGCATGCCGAGGGTTCGATCTGCGACCTCGCATACAAGGGCGAACGAAAGAGCGACCAGGTCATCGCGAAAACCGGAACGCATCAGATCGATACGAAGCTGGCGAATCCTCTGTTGCAGGTCTGGCTCATCGAGCCCCTTCAGCTCCGTCTCGTGCGCCCGGATTGCGGCAATCTGCCTGCGACACCAGCGGAGTTGACGTGCCGGATGTCGCAGAAAACGGCCATGCAACTGATGCCAGAGGTGGTCTACCCCTTCAAGTTCTCCCGATTCGTCCCGCTCGGGACGGCAGAGATGGTCAATCGGGGCGATATGTGGCCAGGAAAGAGTTTTCATCAGACCGCCAGATAGCGAAGGAAGAGACGGCGGGCGGAACGATACCAGCGCCAGACCAGCGGTTCGGGTGTGTGTACAAAACGGATCGCAACCCGCTCCCCGACCCGCTCGATCGACGCGGCTGGAAGATTCAAATCAAATTGGAAGTAAGTTTCGTAAGCCCTCGGCTTATCGCTACTTTCAGGATCGAGCGCAATTTTGCCGCCACCCTCCACGCTCAATGACAGAGCCGGCAACTCCCTGGTTGCCGCCGGGACAACCCTGCTGATTGTGGCAGGCAGCACCTCGGTAAGTTGACCGGCCAGCCGGGACTCGATCCCGGTGGTCCGATTGCGCACCAGATCAATCTGTTCCTGAGACACAACCACCCGCACGATAACGTTGTTCTTATCGACGACGTATCCCATCAAGGCGCCCCGCCCGACGAAACGCCCGGGCATATCGTCCGGGTTTTGCGCAAGGAAACGGCCGCTAACCGGACTGTGAACAACGAGATCGGCACGCTTCTCTTCGGCCTGGCGCAGTTCCCCCTCGATCCGCTCAATTTCGTCACGTAGGATTTCGACCTCGGACCGTTCCCCGACCAGGCTCGAACGATAGCGGGCACGGTATTCAACGAGCTGTGCCTGGAGCAACTCAACCTGTGAGTCTAGTTCAGGGTCACTGCAGACAAAAAGCAGGTCTCCCTTTTCGACCATGTTGCCCGGCTCAACCACGACTTGCTCGACGAAGCTGTCAGTACCGGCAAAAACACGTGCCTGTTCCGGGACCCAGACGACACCATCGGTAACAGTAAAGGCGGGCAAGGGAATTAAAATGGAGACGATTGCAACCGTCCCGACAAAGCTGAGAGCCAGAACCAGGGCTCTTGTTCGATAACGCTCGAGACGGGGTTCTGTCGTCCAGGTTTTAAAATTTTTGTAAATCGGAGTCACCACCATATTCACCGCTGCCCAAATCGCCAGGACGACACCGATCACAAAGAATTTTCCGGCAACAAATAGAATGATCCGTATCGAGATAAAGATCCGGTAAATAAAGGCAGCGATTGCATAACCGGCGAGCCATCTTGCTTCGCCCGGCGTCTGTGCGGGAGAGTACTCCTCTTTCACTCCGACCAGATAACGCTTGACCAGATAGCCGAGATAATGGTTGGCTCGATTGCCGAGATTCGGGATTTCGAGATAATCAGAGAAGACATAATAGGCATCGAAGCGGAGAAGCGGGTTGCCGTTGAATAGCAGGGTCGAGACACCGCAGATTAAAATAATGTTGTAGCAGACGGCGCGCATTGCGCCCGGCTCAAGATGAGCCCACAGAATCAGGGCGATGGCGGCGAGAAACAATTCAACCAGGATCCCGGCGGCGCCAACCATCATCCGTTGCGACTTTTGCTTGAACGCCAGCGATGAAGAGGCATCGACATAGGGAATCGGCATCAAAACCAGGAACATGACCCCCATCTCGTGAACCTCACCGCCCCAGCGCTTGACCATATAGGCATGACCGAACTCGTGGATCACCTTGACCAGTGGATAGATAAACCAGATCAGGATCATGTTCTCCATGGAAAAGACCCGATCGGCGACATCACGGCTCAATCCGCTCCAGTTCGGCGCGAGCAGAGTCAGCGCCCAAATCACGACGACACTCCAGAGCAGAATCCCGAACCAGCCGAAAAGCGGTTGCAGATAACGATAAGTGCTGCGCAAGAACCTCTCAGGATCGAACAGCGGAACCTTTATCGACATGGGCGAACGCAACTGTCCCCAGAAACGCATCCGGCGCTCCTTGACCCGCCGATCGACGAGTTCGGTTATATCTGGAGGGATGTTAGTGAGCAGGGCATCGGCCCGGTGCAGCTGACCGAGCAGAGAGATAACCTCTTCCTGGGTCGGCATGTCGTCGCCGAGACGTTCGCAGGCGATCGTCCAGATCCGGTCGAGGGAGAGGGTCCCGTCCATCATCCCGATAATCTAGTAGGCCTCCGGAGAAAATCGGTGATAGCGCCCCGATGAATGGTCCTGCAGGACGAACCAGTCTTCACCGCGATAGATATGATGATGAATCTGGGTATGGCGTCGCAATTCGGGTATCAGATTTTTGACGCGATACCAGGATTCGCTGAAAAGTGATTCACTCACAATAACTTACCTGCCGGGTCATGAAGTGGAATCAAGGCCACCACGACCAGAACCAGAGGGTCAACCATTCGCGCAGATCCCGTGTCCAGATTCCGAAGAGGTTGCGCCGATCGATCATGATCTTGCCGACGCCCTCCATTCCGGGACGCAGGGACATCTCGCTGGCGAGCAGCTTCGCTTCAACCCTAAAATAGTTATTCCCCTCCTCCGTGGTCGTTATCGGGGTAATCTTGGCAACCTCGAAATCGAAAGACTTCTCAGGAAGCGAGGTCAGGACCAACACACCCTCTTGCCCATTTTCGACATCGGCAATTCGACGCTCATCGACCTTGAGGATCACCCGATATTGATCCAGTGGCGCCACCTCGAACAGCATCTCTCCCTGCTGGACTGATCCACCGAGTCGTTGGGAAAGGTCGCCGCTGGTGACGAGTCCGCGATAGGGCGCAACCAGCATGGTCCGAGCAAGATTAGTCGCGATCAGCTCGAGTTGGGCCTCCGCCTGGGCAAGTTGAGCTCCGAGAATGTTGACCTGGGCACGATCATGTTTCGCCAGTGCATCCTGGCGTTGTTTCTGCAACTGACTCTTCTGACTGAGCCAGTTCATCCGTTCAAGGCGCAGATCGCGATCATCGAGGCGGCAAAGCAGGTCGTTTTCATTGACGACATCCCCGGCGCGCGCCCCGGTCTCGGCGATGTAACCATTAAACGGCGCGACCACCATCCGCTGTACCGACCCTTCAAGAATCGTATCGGCCGAAAGACGATAATCTCCCTGCAGAAACAGGGTGCAGAGGGTTAGAAATACAAGGGATGTCGCTACGATCTTGCGCAAAACATATTTCGGTCCGAACATCCGCTGAAACTGGAGCAGCGCGGCATCCTTGATTTTGATCCAGAGCGGGCGGTCGTTGAGCCATTTCTCGCGAAGTGCCGCTCCGGCGAGGGCCGCCAATTGCTGGCAGACCGCCTTTTCCTCCGCAGTAAACGGTGAATCTGCGTCACGTTCGAGGGTAATGGCCCCGTAATAATGTTCTCCGTTAAACAGGGGGACCGTCATGATCGCTCCGGCCCCGAAATCGGTAGCCAACGTCTCGTGCTCACGGCAGATAAGAGTCGATTCTGCATTTTCCGCGTCAGGGTAAACCAGACTGCAGTTCTGCAGAATTGCCTCGTCCATCGCCGCCTCGATCGAGCGGATCAGGTTCATCTTCTTCCCGAACTGGGCGCTGTGCGACAATGCTTCAACCCGGACATCGTCCCCCTTGAGCAGTCCGAGGCTGACCCGCTCGCACGACATCTGATGAGCCAATTCGGTGACCAGGGTCATCGCCGCTGGTTCGAATTCCTGCTCGTCGAGAACCTGGGACAACAGGTCGGTGGCAAGCGTCATCCGCTCTATTTCCCGGCGATTCGCATCGACGGTCATCCGCCGCAACAGCACCTCCAGCCAGGAACTCCCCCACTGCAGTCTCTCCATCGCCCTGGTCAATACAGAATCGCTTGTGGCGACGATATCGGCGGCGACAACATATTTCAGGGAATTGTCGACATGGACCGGATAGGCGACGGCATAACGATGGCCGAGCTCGTCGATATCGAGAACAAGACCACAATTCTCCTCGACAGCCTGCTCAACCGCCTCTGCAAGCTGCTCGGACGGCGCCTCTTCCTCCGGCCAGACAGCAAGCGGCAGATAACGATCATCGGCGCCGCGACCGACCAGGAGAAGTTGACGATCTTTTCTCCCCCCCATAACCGACAACAGTTCAAGCCATGATCGGTAAAACTGTTCGGGGCTCTGGGTTGCATCCAAAGACGACCAGAGAAGCTGGTGCGCTTCGACATCCGGCTTACCGGCATCGGCAGTCATGACAACTTGTTCTTTATCCACCATTTCCGACATCACATCTGTTCCACGTCAGGGTCAAACGGAAACGCCCCAGGCAGACTTCGGTTAAACCGCAATATCTGCCCGAGGCGTGAGGTTCCGGATAATATATTTTTATTTCTTTTCAGTCGGTTTCGGAGGTTCCGCAACGTCGATCTTGAGCTCACCGAATCGGGCCTCATACTCTTTAAGGGTGTTGTTCAACAGGATAGAAAGACGCTTGGCCGCAAACGGGTTTAAAACGATCCGGTCGGTCAACTCGATGACCATCTCTTTCTGGCCGGTATGCCAGGTCTGGTTGGTTCCGAAAAGGAGAGTCATCTCCTCACGGGTACTCGAGACGTTGCAGACATTGGCGTAAGTGCTTTTCAGCTTCGAATCATCCCAACGAACCTGGGGAACGGCTTGTTTCGCTGTAGTTGCTTCATCCTTCTTGGCTGCCATTGTTTCCTCCTTGATCTTATTGAATGGGGTCATGTAAGAATCAGCGTCGTCGAAAATATTTCAGACGTCCGGCGACACTACTAACGGGTTCGGATTTTCTGTCATTTCGGTCGAGGGTGCCGTTCTGCCAGCGACGTACACGGCGTTTACGGCCACCCATACCGGCCAACGCCTCGCGATCGAGACGGTCACCTTTTATACCACGGAGTCGGCTGAGCATCCAACCTGAAAAACCGCTGATGGCCTGGCCGATACCGGACGGATCATCCTGCCCGTCGGACTCGACCTGCTTCTCAGGCTCAGAGGGTTGGGGCTCGTCCGGTGCATCAATCGGGGACTGCTCATTATTGCCGGGTTGACTCTTATCTTTATCCAGTTGTACCTGGTCGTCATGGTTTCTGGTTTCATCGTCATGCGAGCTACCGTCATCTGCAGGCCTTACTTCATGCGACACATCAATGTTATCGGTAGCAACCGAAATCTCGTCCCCGGCATGCGACTCGGAATTCACATTGGAAAGCATGGCACCACCGGCATCAGAAGAGACCGACTGATAGACACCACTACCGGATGCGGCATGTAAACCGCCGACAATATAATCACTGAGCGACACAACTTGGTCTACTTCGCCCTCTTCTTCAACATCGTAAAGCCCGAACTGCGATCCGCGAATCGGGTCGTAAGACCCCCAGTCGAGCGCGACGATTGTTGTTACCAGGTCGTTCTCGATGGTCATCCGGCCAAAATCACCGATCAGTGTATCCTCACGCAAATCGGCCTCGAAAGAATCGCCGCCATCGCCGCCAATCATATAATCGTTGTCGAGACCGCCGTAGATTTGGTCCGGACCTCCTATGCCGCGGAAGGTCGACTCGACAAAAGCATACTCACCACCGGCCTTGGTCACCATACCGCCGTCACCGGTTATGGCGTCGCTGCCGGCATCACCATGGAGGATATCCTCTCCGGTTCCACCGATAATGATGTCGTCACCGTCATCCCCCATAACCGTATCGTCGCCACCGAGTGACGGCTCGGTCGTGTAAACCAGGTCGACCGTCGTCGGATCGGAATCGGTCGCCGACATGTCAACCACGCCGATATCGGCCAGGATGATGTCGTCACCGGCGCCGGTATTGACCGTATCGCCGCCGATCCCGGCGATGACAATGTCGTTGCCGGCACCTGAGGCAATATCGTCGGGGCCGCCGGTCGCGGCGGTCGTGTCGGTGCCGCGGGCGAGATCAAACAGACCGTTGACAAACAGGGCCTCTCCGTTGTCACCGAAGATGACGTCGTCATCGTCACCCGACGCCAGCACATCGGACCCGAAGCCGCCGACGACAAAGTTGTCGCCAGTGCCGGCAGTGATGCTATCGTCGCCGCCCTGATCGATGGCGGTCGCCCTGATCGCTTCGCGGGTGGTTCCGGAAGCGTTGTAATCGACCTCGCCATTGTCACCGATCAGGATGTCGTTGCCGCTGTAGGCGGTAATCGTATCATCGGCAAAGCCGCCGAGGACGATATTGTCGCCGCTGCCGGTATCGACCGTATCGTTGCCACCCTGGTCGGTGTCGGTCGACTCGACGAACTGTACCTGCTCGGAACCACCGCGGGTCACGTAGCCGCTGTCACCAATCAGGATGTCGTTGCCGGTATCGCCGTACAAGGTATCGCCGCTGACATCCGGGGCATTGGCGTAAACGTCATTAGCCTGTCCGCTGCCGTCGGCTTCTACCGAGACACCATGACTGCCGAGCAGGATATCGTCGCCGGCGCCGCCGTCCATGGTATCGCTACCGGCCCCGCCGGCGATAACATCGTTGCCGCTGTCGCCGTAAAGGATGTCACCGGCGCCGTTGGCGAAGTCATCAGCCTCGGTGCGCAGGACCGTATCACCTGCCGTCCGGACGACCCGCCCCTGGTCACCGAGGATGGTGTCGTCGTCACTGCCGCCATAAACGGTATCGCTGCCGTCACCGCCGAGGATGAAATCCTGGCCGGCATCACCGTAAAGGGTGTCACCGGCACCGGTATTCGAATCGACGGTGTAGACATCATTGTTCGAGCTGCCGCCGAGGGTGCCACCGTCTCCGAGAACGATATCATTCCCGTCGCTACCACTTATGATATCGCTGCCGGCACCGCCGAAGATGATGTCGTCATCTTCACTCCCCTCGAGAATATCGGCCGCGCCGGTTGCCGACGCGGTGCTGATCGCATCATCGGCAACACCGCCGGTATAATCGATTTGTGCCGAATCGCCGAAAATCAGGTCGGCGTCGGGACTGATCACGGCACTGCCGTCGGCGTTGCCGCCATATACGGTATCGCTGAAGGCGCCGCCGAGAATGACGTCGTCTCCGGCATTGCCTTCGATCGTATCGTCGCCGCCGGTCGCTTCATTGCTGCTCACTGCCTGTTCGAGCGCATTGCCGCTGTCACGGTAAATCGTTCCGTAATCACCGAGAATCAGGTCGGATCCGTCGTTACCGCTGATCGTATCGGCAAACGCGCCGCCGACCAGGATGTCGTTTCCGCCACCGGCAACGATCGTGTCGTCACCACCGGTTCCGACCGCACTGGTCGTAATGTCGCGATCGGCGCCATCAGCCAGAACCGAACCGTGGTCGCCGAGGATCACGTCAGCACCGGCACCGGCCTGGACCGTGTCGTCGCTATCGCCGAGCAGGACAATATTGTAGCCATCACCGGCCACTACCCTGTCTTCCCCGCCCATCCCCGGATCGGACGTTGCGGCATAGGAAACACCGCCGGAACCGTTATAGGTTACGATCCCGTAGTCACCGATGATCACATCATCGCCGCTACCGGTTGTTACGACATCGCCGTTAAGCGGATCGGCAAGGTCGATACTGCTGCCGCCGGTGAGTACAACATTGTCACCGTTGCCGGCATTCACGCTGTCGTCGCCATCCGTCGTCTCGACGCTGGTGGTCACCGCATCAATCACTCCGTCAGCCACCGCCCCGGCGTTGTAATCGACCGCGCCGTGGTCGCCCACGATCAGGTCGCTACCACCGCCGGTCGTAATGCTGTCGGAGGCCGCGCCACCGATGATCACG
>PKTZ01000040.1 GCA_002868925.1 Desulfuromonas sp.
AGGAGGGTGAATATTTCTTCATGCCCGGCGGTCAGGGCCCGGTGGAGTTTTTTTGCGAGCAGCGGGTCTATTTCTTGCGCTTCCGGTTCAGTCATGAGTCCATTGTCTCAAGCGCTAGATAACCGGTCAAGAGTTCTGGTCGAAAAAGCCGTACTCTTCGAGAAAGGCGTTTTTGAATTCGCTGTAATTGTTTTCTTCGATCGCCTGACGTGCTTCTGCGACCATGTTGAGGTAAAAACGGACGTTGTGGATCGCCGAGAGCGTTGCCGAAAGAACTTCATTGGAGTTGAACAGGTGATGCAGGTAGGCACGGCTGAAGTTTTGGCAGCAGTAACAGTCGCAGGAGGGGTCGACCGGATAGAAATCGCGGCGGTAGCGCCGGTTGGTCAGGCGGATTTTCCCTCTTTTGGTGAAAAGGGTGGCGCTCCTGGCGTAACGGGTAGGGATGACACAGTCGAACATGTCCATTCCGCGATCGATACTTTCGAGGATATCTTCCGGCAGGCCGACACCCATGAGATAACGTGGTTTGTTTTCCGGCAGGAACGGCTCGGTATACTCGACCACCTTTTTCAATAATTCCAGCCCTTCACCAACGCTGACACCGCCGATGGCATAGCCGGGGAAGTCCATTTTAGAGAGTTGCTCAGCGCATTCCCGGCGTAAATCTTCGTAGACCGATCCTTGGACGATACCAAACAGGGCCTGGTCGTTGCGGCTGTGCGCCTTGAGGCAGGCCTCGGCCCAGCGCAGGGTCTTCTTGATCGACTTTGCGGCATAATCGTGGGTTGAAGGGTAGGGGATGCACTCGTCGAACGCCATGAAGATATCGGCGCCAAGCCGATTCTGGATGGTGGTCGCCTCCTTCGGGCCGAGGAAGGTCTCTTTGCCGGTGACTTCATTACGGAAGCGGACCCCGTCTTCGCCGATCGTTTTTTTAGGCAGGGAGAAGACCTGGAAACCGCCACTGTCAGTCAGGATCGGCTTGTCCCAGTGCATGAAGGAATGCAGACCGCCCGCTTTCTCGACTAACCCTTCGCCCGGTTTCAGGTGCAGGTGGTAGGTGTTGGCGAGAATGATCTGGGCGCCGCACTCTTCGACCTGGGCCGGCGTCATCGCCTTGAGGGCGGCATGGGTGCCGACCGGCATGAAGATGGGGGTCTCGATGCTGCCGTGCGGTGTGGTCACCCGACCGCGTCGGGCGCGAGTTCCACTGTCTTTCGAAATCAGTTCAAATTCAAGCATACTGCTTATAATTCCTGTATAACTTCCGGCAGGAAGTTGGGGCTTGGGCATGTCTGCGCCGGAACATAGCAGATGCCGTATTTGACTGCAACCGAAACCGGTTTGATGGTTCAGTATTTTAATTAAAATAACAAGTGTTTAAGTCGGCAAAACATGGGGTTCAGGACGGCTTTAACACTGTTTGGAAAGTGTATACAGTGTGCAATTTTTCAGTTGACAGCTTGCTGATGTGGATGGTACTTAAAAGGAGTTTTTACGCTGATAAAAGTACATCGTTTCTGAATGTGCGTGCAATTCTTAACTTATTTAATTTACATGTTTTTTTAGTTGGTAAGTCCATTTGAACTCTGCTCATTTTGACAGGGCAGTCTTCGTTCTTCAAATACCTGTATAGGAATTCCCGGATAGTCCACCCTGCTACCGGGAAATATTTAAGTTTGGTGGGGATATTATTAATTGATTAGTGAATGCAATTTCATTGGATTCACGAATTAACGTCACAAGGGAAGAAACATGATTCTGACGCAAAGTTCTGTGGGGAGAAAGATCTTGGTGGCAGTGACCGGACTTCTGCTGGTTGCTTTCATCTGTGTTCACCTGCTCGGGAACCTGTCGCTCTTTGCTGGCGCCGATGCGATCAATGCCTATGCTGAAAAACTGCATAGTCTTGGTCCGGTCGTCTGGATTTTCCGACTGGTGATGCTGGGGCTTTTCGCGGTTCACGTCATTTTTGCCGTGCAACTGACCGTTGAAAACTCCTCGGCTCGACCCGAAGCCTACATGCAGAAGGTTAATGAAGAGGCAACCTTCATGAGCCGGTCGATGATCGTGACCGGTTGCATCCTGTTTGCCTTCATCGTTTACCACATCCTGCACTTCACCGGCCGCGTTGTCGGTGTCGAAAATGTCGAAGCACTGGTCGATGCGACCGGCCGTTTCGATGTCTACACTATGGTTGTTCAGAGCTTCAACAGCGTGGCCATTACCCTGATCTACCTTATCGGTATGGTTTGCCTGTTCCTGCATCTGGCTCACGGTGTCGGCAGCTTCTTCCAGACGCTCGGCCTGACCAATGACAGCACCTTCGATGCTGTTGGCAAGCTCGGCAAGGTCGTCTCCATCGTACTTCTAGTCGGTTATGTCGCAGTCGTTATCTGCGGCGTAGCGAAATAGATAGGGGGTAACACAGTGATACTCGACGGTAAATGTCCAACAGGACCTATTCAGGAAAGCTGGGACAAGCACCGCTTCGACATGAAGCTGGTGAACCCGGCCAACAAGCGTAAGTATAAAGTTCTCGTCGTCGGTACCGGCCTCGCCGGTGGCGCCGCCGCTGCTTCCCTTGGCGAACTCGGCTACAATGTCGAAGCTTTCTGCTACCAGGACAGCGCCCGCCGCGCCCACTCGATTGCTGCTCAGGGCGGCATCAACGCGGCCAAGAACTATCCGAATGACGGCGACAGCATCTATCGCCTCTTCTACGACACCATCAAGGGTGGCGACTTCCGCGCTCGTGAAGCCGACGTCTGGCGTCTGGCCCAGGTGTCGAACAACATCATTGACCAGTGTGTCGCCCAGGGCGTTCCGTTCGCCCGCGACTATGCCGGCTACCTCGACAACCGCTCCTTCGGTGGTGCCCAGGTCTCCCGTACTTTCTACGCCCGTGGACAGACAGGTCAGCAGCTGCTGCTCGGTGCTTACCAGGCGCTGATGCGCCAGGTCAAGGTCGGCTCGGTCAAGCTCTTCGCCCGTCGCGAAATGCTCGACCTCGTCGTCGTCGATGGCGAAGCGAAAGGGATCACCTGCCGTAACTTGGTAACCGGTGAAATCGAGTCCTACTGGGGTGACGCTGTCATCCTGGCGACCGGTGGTTACGTCAACGTCTTCTACCTCTCAACCAACGCCATGGGCTGCTCGGTTACGGCATCCTGGAAGGCCGCCAGAAAAGGCGCTTTCTTCGCCAACCCGTGCTACACCCAGATTCACCCGACCTGCATCCCGCAGACCGGTGACCATCAGTCGAAACTGACCCTGATGTCCGAGTCGCTGCGGAACGACGGCCGCTGCTGGGTTCCGAAGAAGAAAGAAGACTGCGACAAGCCGGCCGGCGAAATCGCAGATGAGGATCGCGATTACTACCTGGAGCGGAAGTACCCCTCCTTCGGTAACCTGGCTCCGCGTGACATCGCGTCCCGCGCCGCCAAGGAACAGTGTGACGACGAGCGTGGCGTCGGCCCCGGTAAGCGCGGTGTTTACCTCGACTACCAGTCGGCGATCGATCGTGTCGGTGAAGACACCATCCGTGAGCGTTACGGCAACCTGTTCCAGATGTACGAAAAGATCACCGACGAGAATGCCTACAAGCAGCCGATGCGTATCTACCCGGCACCGCACTATTCGATGGGCGGCCTCTGGGTCGATTACAACTGCATGAGCAACCTGCCGGGTCTGTTCGTTCTCGGTGAGGCGAACTTCTCGGTTCATGGCGCCAACCGCCTCGGTGCTTCGGCCCTGATGCAGGGTCTGGCTGACGGATACTTCGTTATTCCGTACACCATTGCCAACTACCTGGCCGGCGTGAAACCGGGCTCAGTTACCGACGAGCATCCGGAATTCAAGAAGTCGGCTGAAGAGGTTCAAGGTCAGGTCGACAAGCTGATGAACATCAACGGCAAGAAGTCGGTCGCCCAGTTCCACCGCGAACTCGGCAAGATCATGTGGGAGAATGTCGGTATGGCCCGCAGCGACGAGAGCCTCAACAACGCTCTCAAGCTGATTCCGGAATTGCGTGATGAGTTCTGGCAGAATGTCAAGGTCACCGGCACCAAGGAAGAGGTCAACTCGCAGCTCGAAAATGCTGGCCGTGTTGCCGATTTCTTCGAGTTCGGCGAACTGCTCGCCAAGGATGCCCTGCACCGTGAAGAGTCGTGCGGTGGTCACTTCCGGGTTGAGCATCAGACCGAAGATGGCGAAGCGATGCGTGATGATGAGAACTTCACTTACGCAGCCGCTTGGGAATTCAAGGGCGCCGGCAACGAGCCGGAACTGCACAAGGAGCCCCTGAAATTTGAGAATGTCCAACTTGCCGTAAGGAGTTACAAATAATGAATCTGATACTGCATGTATGGAGACAGAAGGGTCCGAACGACAAGGGCCGCCTGGAGCAGTACGAGGCAAAGGATGTCAGCCCCGACATGTCTTTCCTCGAAATGCTCGACGAAGTCAACGAAGACCTGATTGCCAAGGGGGTCGAGCCGATCGAGTTCGATCACGATTGCCGCGAGGGTATTTGCGGTACCTGCTCTCAGGTCATTAACGGCATTCCGCACGGACCGGAGCGGGAAATCACCACCTGCCAGCTGCACATGCGCCGCTTCCAGGACGGTGACCAGATCTACATCGAGCCGTGGCGCTCGCGCGCGTTCCCGATCATCAAGGACCTGATGGTTGATCGTAACTCGCTCGATCGGATCATTCAGTCGTATGGTTACACCTCGACCCACACCGGTGGTGTTGCCGATGGTAACGCACTGCTGGTTCCGAAGCCGGCTGCCGACATGGCGATGGACGCTGCTGCCTGCATCAGTTGCGGTGCCTGTGTCGCCGCCTGTCCGAACGCTTCTGCGATGCTGTTCACCTCGGCCAAGGTTTCCCAGATGGCAGTTCTGCCGCAGGGTGTTGCCGAGGCGGTCCGTCGTGTTAAGGCGATGGTCGGTCAGATGGACTCGGAAGGGTTCGGTAACTGCACCAACCACTACGAGTGCGAAGCGGCCTGCCCGAAGGGGATCCGCACCACCTTCATTTCGCGGATGAACCGCGAATTGATGAAGTCAATGGTGAAAGCGGACTAATCGTATTCACAATATGTGCTACCATATGGGCGGGTCGAATGACCCGCCCATATTTTATTGTAGAGACCTATCCCGGTAGATTACTCAAAAGTGAGCATCATGAGAGGTTATTCCGGCTGTGCTTGCTGATATCTCGACAACAGATTGCTGCCAGATCGAATTTGTCCTGGAATTGCAGGAGCCGATCGATTTCAAACGTGAGATGATTTTACGCCTGCGTCGAGAGATGGCCCGTATTGTACGCGGCATGATCTCCGCTGGGGAAGAAGCCGGCGCGCCTATGATGGCGATGTTTGACCCTCCGGTTTCGACTGACCCCTATGCCAGGCGCCTGTTCCAGAAGCCGTCACCGCCTTTTGTCATCAAGGCAGCAGGGTTGCCGGATCAATTTTTCGATATCGGTGATACCTTGTCCCTACAGGTTCTTTTCATCGGTGACCCTGTTAAACATGTCACGCTGTTCAGCCTGTTGTTACATGCACTCGGGCGATCGGGACTATGGCGGGGCGAGGGGAAATTCGATTTGGTCAATATGTACGGGACCGATTCTTCGAAAAACCGGGTGATGTTGCCGATCCCATCTGTGTTCTCAGATCAGTTTGCCACCCCTCAAATCGGTCTAGATTGGTTGATCGATATTCCGATTTCATATGAATCCGGGTTGCGGCTCGAATTTATGACGCCGGCACGTCTTATGTCGGCAAAAAAGCCCCTGTTTAAAGTCGATTTCGCAACATTGTTCCCCTTTATGCTGCGGCGGGTGACGTCAATGCTCAATACCTGGGGTGGTTTTGAATTGATCGATGATGCGCAGGATTTAATAGCAGTTGCAACGCAGCAGGTCGATGTCGTTGAGTCCGGGCTACATTGGGAAGATTGGCGCACTCTATCCGGTGGCAATGGTGGTCTGGACCTTGGCGGAGTTATCGGGAAGATAATTCTTGACCGTGTCGGTGCTGACGATGTCGTCCGGGTTATCCGCCTGGCGGAATTATTTAATCTCGGTAAAAGTGCTGCTTACGGTTGCGGCCAATTCATGGTAGCCCCGGTTGTCTGACCCCCTTTTCTCGATTCTCTTCCTTGCACCTTCGCGGTGAACGGTTATAATTTTAAAAACGCCTGTTATTTCAAGGAGGTGGAGCTATGGCTGATTCCTGGGAAGAACGTAAGAAAGCACTGGAAAATCAGTATTTCTACAATCTGGAAAAGGAATTGATTGAGAAGATCAAGGAGGATGCTGAAGAGAAATTGATCAGCAAGTACTGTCGCAACAGGTGTCCGAAGTGCGGGGATAAAATTGAGCCAATGACGTTCCGCGACGTTCCGCTCGATAAATGCCCGAGTTGCGGCGGGGTCTGGCTCGGCCCGAAAGACCTGCAGATTCTTGCCGAGAAGGATCATCGGACCTGGTTCGATAAATGGTTCAAGCAAGAGACGGTTGGTGGCGAGTAGCTTCGGTTAAGGGGAAGGGTTGAGATGGGTTGGTTTATCGTTGTTCTGTTGCTGGCAGGGGCCTTTTTTTACGCTTACCATGTGCTGACTCAGATGGAGCGTGAGATCCGGGCAGAGATCGGGGACGATGAGTCTGCTTCTGAACCGGTGAAAGAGGAGATGTCTCCTCCGTCGAAGTCGGAAGGCCAAATCGAAGCAGATGACCCGAGTGAAATGATCTTGAAGGTTATCAGGGAAAATCCCGGGATTTCTCAGACTGACCTATATCCGTATCTGGAAGGTTTCGAAAAAAAATCGATACAGAAACTGTTGCTTAATTACGACCGTTCAGGTAAGGTTTTGCGTGAGCGTTCAGGAAGTACGTACACGTTAACTTTAAACGGGTGAATAGTTGATTATGCAGCGATTTTTGAATCTATGTGAAGAAATTGAGCAGACGGTTGCGGCCGTTTATCGTTACTGGGAAGATGGTTTCTCTGAAGATATCCCTCTTTCGACCCTCTGGGGAAAACTCGCCGATGACGAGCTTGACCATATCCGGCAAGTGCAATTGGCAAAACGGGTTGCTATGGAAAATGTTCTCAGTCAGAATGCCGTGACGATTGAGTCCCTGCAAAAAGCCTTGGCCAAGGCGAAGAATTTGCTGGCTGAGGTCAAGCAACGTGATATTTCCGGCGTGGCTGCCCTGCGTGCCGCAATTCGGATCGAAGAAGAGTTCAGCAAGGCGCACCTACTGAACGCGACCCGGGTGAAAGATAAGTCGATGCAGGCAATGTTCGAGTCGTTGGCCCGTGCCGACGAACAGCATATCGCGACTCTCAGAAATTATTGTGAATCGGTGCTAGGAAAAGCCTCTGATTGAACGGCTCAATCGGTAGACCTATGGCACAGGGAAAAACCATTCTCCTCGTCGATGAGGACGCTTCCTACAAGGATCTGCTCTGGGAGGCGTTAAATGTCAAATATCGGGTCATCGAAGCCGTGACCTGTGATGAGGTGTTGCTGCTCGTTGCTGAGAGTTCCCCCGATCTTATTATCATCGATGTCGATATTTCAGGCCAATGCGGGGTCGAGCTCTGTCAGAACTTGAAGGAAGAGGTTGCTACGAGCGATATCCCGATTCTTCTTGTCACGACGGCAACGCAGAGCCGGGATTTTATCCTCGGTCTGCAGGCGGGAGCGAACGACTACATCACCAAGCCGATGTGTCTTCCTGCCGTTCTGGCCAGGATTGAATCCCATCTGCGCTCGCAGAGTGATTATGCAGAACTGGAACAGAATGATCTGTTGATGCTTCTGGAAGTTTCGGAAACCATCTCCGTTACCCGGAGCCCGAACGCCATCCTGAGATTGATCGTTAACAAGATTTCGAACGCATTCGATGTGGAGCGGTGTTCGGTTATCAGTTTCAGTAACGATGGCGATCTAGTCGTGAAGGCGAGCAGCGACCTCGACAAGAACCGGGAGATCAATCTCGATATGAGCCGGTATCCGGAAATTGCCGAGGCGGTTGAGACCCGGCAGACCGTCATCATCAATGATATCAAGAATCATCCGATGATGGTGCCGGTCCGCGAGCATATCACCGGGCTCAACTACAATTCCGTTATCGTAATCCCCCTTATAAAGAAGGAGAGTGTTATCGGCACTTTCTTTTTGCGGACGGCTTCACGTGAGAAAAACTGGGCCAGTGCCCGGATCTGTAAACTGTGCCAGCTGATGGCAAATATCGCTGCCAATGCCCTCGAAAATGCGACCCTGTTCGAGTCGATAAAAACGGCACAGGAGCATTTCGAAGAGATGTCGATCCGGGATGACCTGACCCGGATCTACAACCGGCGGCATTTCTTCAACCGGCTCAAGGAAGAGTTCAGTCGTTCGGTGCGTTACGCGGAACCGCTCTCCCTGATCTTCTTCGATATCGATAAATTCAAAGATGTCAACGACAACTACGGTCATACGGCCGGTGATCAGATCCTCCGCCAGGTCGGCACTCTCCTGACCAACATTGCCCGGAAAAGTGATCTCCCGGCCCGTTACGGTGGCGACGAATTCGTAATGATGCTTCCGAATACGGAAGCGGACGGCGCATATGAACTGGCCGGGCGGGTCGCTTCGGTCATCCAGAATTACGCGTTCGCCGAAATTGACAACAGAAGTATTACCGTCAGTATGGGGGTCTCCTCCTGTATTGACGATCAGCCCGGTTCGTTTGAAGAGTTGATAAAAATGGCCGATGATGCGATGTATCGTTCCAAGGAGCAAGGCCCGGGTTATATTTCAGTCGCCGATGTCGAGACGTTTGTTCGTTAATGGCTGATACACCCGAAAAACTTGGTATTTAAAAAGGCTTCCGGTAAACCGGAAGCCTTTTTTGATGGTTGAGATTCGATCGTTGTGTTTGGATTCGGATCTAGATGCCGATTCCGTCAATTCTGCTTGGCGAAGCCGTCGGTCTCGAGATCCGGAGCGAGGTCGCGCATCGGGTTTTTACGGTTGAACAGTTTGTTGTGAAGATAAAAGAGCAGGGTGAAGCCCCCGACCGCGATATTGAGGTCGAAAACGACGGTGATGATGGTGGTGCCGATGACCATGAGCATCTCCCGGTTGGTGACGTAGACCGCTTCATCGTCATGTCGTGAGAAAAAGTCCTTGAACTGGGCGGCCCGCTTTGTCGCCACCTGCTTGCAGTAGAGCCGCAGCGGCTTGAAGTCGAAAACATCGTACCCGACCTTAAACAGTACTCCGACGAAGACCGCTTTCGGGATCAGGCTGATCCAGTCCTGAAAAAGAACCATTTCGACCAGGACAAACAGTCCGACCATGATGCCGGAGAGGCGCAGAGTCGCGTTCTCCTTGAGCATCAGAACCGAACGGATGGTCGCCTGTGCGCCGGGAATACCGCCGACAAAGGCGACAACGCTGTTGGCGACCCCCTGGGCCATCAACTCCTTGTTCCTTCCGGTCTCTTCCCCGCTCATTTTGTCAACGACCAGCGAGGTCAGCAGGGTGTCGAGGTAACAGAGCAGGGCCAGCTGCAGGGCAAAAGGAAAGGCGAGCAGTAAAATTGACAGGGACCAGGTTGATGGTATCTGCTCCTGGATAAGCGTCATCAAGCCGTTAACTGAATTGAAGCCACCGGTGAGTTGAACGTGCTCAATCGGTAAATGTAAAAAATAGCTGATGCCGGTCATAATGAGGATTGCCAGCAGAGTTGCCGGGAGAAACTTGGCAACCGGTCCGACGCAGCGCTTGGTTATCGGTGCCATGATGAAGATGAGGACCAGGGTGCCGATAGCGATCAGTACGTTTTCAACAACCGGTCCCATTAATGCCATCTTGCCACCCCACCCGAAAACAACATTGATCTGATCAATCCAGATCAGCAGCGCAATCCCACTCATAAATCCTGAGATGACAACATTCGGGACCAGTGCAATGAATTTCCCGAGCCGGAGCAAGGACATGGCAAGCATGATGGCCCCGCAGAGAATCAGGACGATATTAACAAAGTGCGGTGCCTGGATGGCCAAGCCTTGAACGGTGAATTGTTCATAGGCGTAGGCGACAACGACGGCGCAGACCGCGCTCATCGGGGCAGTCGGTCCCGAGCACTGGACTCGAGTACCTCCAAGGCAGGCCGTGAAAAAAGCGATCAGGCCGGCTGAGATCATTCCGGAAAAAGCGCCACGTCCGGAGAGAATGCCGAGGGCGGCACCGAGGCTCAGGGCGACAAAGCTGACGGTTAATCCGATGATGATGTTCTGAAGAATGACAGCAGTTTTTGAATGGGAACGCTGTGCGTCGGTTTCACCATCCAAGCTGTGAACTCTGGAGGTGAAACCGACCTTAAGGTCGTGGTCTGTTTTCATGGACGAGCCCCTTCTTCACCTGACTGAGTGCTTTTAAAATAGACTCCCGATTTTCAGTTTGCTCGATTGCATTCCGGAATTTCTGGTTGTTCAGCGCATAACCGAGCAGTGAAAGCAGGTGCAGGTGGGCTCGCAGGGTTGGACTGATCACACAAAAAAGGATTCGGGTCGGTATCCCGTCGAGAGAACGGAAATCGACCGGTTTTTCCAGAAAAGCCAATGTTACTTTGGGACGGGTTGAATGTAACAGGACCGGGTTGCGGGGGTGGGGGATGGCGATGCCGTCGCCGACGCTGGTCGAAGCTAGCTCTTCCCGGGCGATCAGGACCTTGAGCAGGTAGTCTTTATCAACTCCCTCGCTCAGGCGCAGTTGATCGACCAGGGCGGCCAGAACTTCGTTCCTCGTCTTTCCACCGAGGCGGTAGATAATGCCGCCTGCCTCGATCGCTTCGCTGAGTCGCGGTAACGGCACCGCTTCTTCGCCCGGTTGCAGGTACGCATCCGGTGAAAGCCCCATGCGTCTCGAGGTTGCCCATTCGATCAATTCTGACTGGTTAAAGCGGTGTTGTCCATTGACCCGGTAGGCCGGGATCAGGTCCTGCTTGATCCATCGGTATATCGTTTTTTCCGTGACGCTCAGGATACGGGCAGCGTCTTTTACGGAAAGGTTCATAAATCACTACTTTCTAATAAATAAGAACATG
>PKTZ01000149.1 GCA_002868925.1 Desulfuromonas sp.
CTGCTGCAGAAGGTCGACGAGCTCGGTTACGCGTGGCGTCAGTTCTGCCGTGAACTGATCGATATCTACCGGCTGCTGGTCCTGTTCCGGGTAGTCGATGACCTTGCCGAGATCGCCGAGGCGACGCCGGACGAACTGCAGGAGCTTAAGACGCTGGCCGACCTCGGTCCGCTGGAGGATCATCAGCGCGCCCTGTCGCTGTTGATCAAGAGCGAAGCGGAGGTGGCGATTTCCGCCTTCCCACGGTTGTTGGTCGAGATGGCGCTGGTCCGCCTGGCCAGCCTGCCTGCCGGTCGCGATGTCTCGGCCCTGGTCCGCAAGCTGGAAGAGCTCGAACGCCGCCTCGCATCGGGCGGGTCGGCGCTGCCGGCAACGCCGGTTGCGAGCCCGCAGCCGCCCCCCGACAGGGCGGTCAGTGATCCGCCAAAAAAGCCTGAAGCCCCGCTGCCGGTCGAGACGAGTGAAAAAGGGTGGGCGGGGCTGGTCGATTTCGTCAAATCGAAGCGCCGGCCGCGCATCGCCTCGATTCTAGAACAGGTCAGCCCGCTTGCGTCCGGTGACGGTGTTCTCAAGGTCGGCCTGGTTCAGAACTCGTTCGTCGACGGTCAGCTCGACGGTGAAACACGCGAGCTGCTGCAGGAGTTGGCGGCCGGGTATTACGGAACCCCGATAAAGCTCGAGACGACCTATATCGAGGAGGGCGCCGCCCAGACGGCGCCGTCACTCGCCAACCAGAGAAAAAATGAAGAGAGCGACCGGCAGAAACGGTTGCGTGACGACGCCCTGAACCACCCGATCGTCAAGACGGCGATTGAGATCTTCGAGGGTGAGGTGTCGGAGGTTAAGCCGATCGACAAAGGTTATGTCTGATTTTTACTAGCACGTTTATTTCACAAACAAGGAGAACAGAAGTTATGGCTAAAGGTCTCGGGAACCTGATGAAGCAGGCCCAGCAGATGCAGAAAAAGATGGAACAGATGCAGCAGGAGCTTGAGGTGCAGGAAGTTGAGGCGAGCTCCGGTGGCGGTATGGTGACGGCCCGGGTCAACGGCAAGCAGAAACTGCTGGCCCTCAATATCGAGCCGGACGTGGTCGATACCGACGATGTCGAAATGCTCCAGGACCTGATCGTGGCCGCGGTCAACGAAGCGATCAAAATGAGCCAGGAAATGATCCAGGCCGAGATGGGCAAGGTCACCGGCGGGATGAATATCCCGGGGCTTTTTTAGTTTTGAGACTTGATTCAGACCTGATTTCGTGGTAAGAACTTAAATTGGTCTGACCAAATTGGCTTTCGATTTTAGGGTGAGTTTAAAGAAATTTTCACCACCTTAAAAAATACAGTGGAACCCTTGCAAGTATTGGATTTTTAAAAAATCGCATGCTAGACTCCATCCCGTCTTTTTCGCGGCTGGTCGCCGAATTGGCCAAGTTTCCGGGTATCGGAAACAAGACCGCGGCGCGTCTCGCCTTCCATATCCTGCGTAGCCAGGAAAGTGAAGCTTTGGCGCTGGCAGATGCGATTTGTGACCTGAAAAAGAAAATCCGGTTCTGCTCGATCTGCCATCATATTACTGAGAGTGACCCCTGCCCCTTGTGCACCGACCCGGCTCGTGACGAGCAGGTCGTCTGTGTGGTCGAGGAACCGCAGGATCTGATATCGATCGAACGCAGCCGTTCCTTTCATGGTCGCTACCATGTTCTGCACGGTGCGCTCTCCCCGCTCGACGGGGTCGGCCCGGACGAACTGCACATGCATGACCTGGTGGAGCGGTTGAAGGAAGGCCGGATCAACGAAGTGATTCTGGCGACCAACTTCTCGGTCGAAGGCGAGGCGACGGCCCTCTACCTGGCGCGGCTGATCAAGCCGCTCGGTATCCGGGTGACCCGCCCCGCCCACGGTATCCCGATGGGGAGCGACATCGAGTATGTCGACGAGGCGACGGTGCACCGCGCCGTTTCGGGACGCCAGGAGTTGTAACAACAGATTCAACTGTTAATATATGATCGTTTGATCATTTTATTGTTGTTGTCCATTTCGGAAATAAAACAAAGGAGTAGGTTATGTCTCAGAAGATGGTTTGTATCGATGGCAACACCGCTGCGGCGCATGTAGCACATGCGACCAACGAGGTTATCGCCATCTATCCCATTACCCCTTCCTCGGTTATGGGTGAAATCTCCGATGCCAAGAGTGCCGCTGGTGGCAAGAACATTTGGGGGACGATCCCCAAGGTTGTCGAAATGCAGTCCGAAGGTGGCGCGGCCGGTGCCGTTCACGGCGCCCTGCAGGGTGGTTCCCTGACCACGACCTTTACCGCGTCGCAGGGTCTGCTGCTGATGATCCCCAACATGTTCAAAATCGCCGGTGAGTTGACCCCCACCGTATTCCACGTCTCGGCCCGCGCTATCGCGGCCCAGGCGCTCTCGATTTTCGGCGATCATTCCGACGTTATGGCCTGCCGTTCCACCGGTTGGGCTTTCCTCTGCTCGAACAACGTTCAGGAAGTCATGGACTTCGCGCTGATCGCCCAGGCGGCGACACTCGAGTCGCGGATCCCGTTCTTGCACTACTTCGACGGCTTCCGGACCTCGCACGAAGTGCAGAAGGTTGAAGAGCTGTCGATGGATGTTATGAAGAAGATGGTCGACGACGACCTGGTC
>PKTZ01000017.1 GCA_002868925.1 Desulfuromonas sp.
CCGCTCGCTCCCCTTGAGCTGCTGGTTGCGGTTGAGGCAGCGCGGTGCGTTGATGAAGGTGTTGCGGTGCATGCTGCCAAGGCGGGCGAACTCGGCCTTTCCCAGCCCGGGGATGGTACGGAAGATGCGGCGCTGTTCCGGGTAGGTCAGCTTGGTCTGGAACCCGACCAGGTTGTAGAGGGTGCCGGCCTTATTCTCCATCCGCAGTTGGACCACGGCGTGCGGTTCCCTGCCGGTGCGCGGGTCGGGCAGGCCGACCGGCTTCATCGGGCCGAAGGCGAGGGTCTGCTCGCCCCGTTCGGCCATGATCTCGATCGGCATGCAGCCCTCGAAGTGGATCCCTTTTTCAAACTCGCGGTAGGGGACGGTCTCCGCTTCCTTGAGCGCGGCGACGAACTGCCGGTACTGCCCTTCGTCCAAGGGGCAGTTGATGTAATCGTCATCCCCCTTGCCGTAGCGCGACGCCCGCCAGGCGATGTCGAAATCGATCGAGTCGGCTTCGACGATCGGCGCGATGGCATCATAAAAATAGAGATCTTCGCTGCCGGTCAGTTCGGCGATTTGTTGCGACAAGCCGCTCGAGGTGAGCGGGCCGGAGGCGATGATGGTGTAGCCTTCCTCCGGGATGGCGGTGAGCTCTTGCCGGATCAGCTCGATGCCGGGATGGGCCGTGATCCGACTGGTCAGCTCCGCCGAGAACGCTTCGCGGTCGACCGCCAGGGCGCCGCCGGCCGGGACCGCGGTCTGGTCGGCGACTGCCATGATCAGGCTGTCGCAGCGGCGCAGTTCTTCCTTGAGGCAGCCGACGGCGTTCTGTAGGCCGGCCCCACGCAGGCTGTTGGAGCAGACCAGCTCGCCGAGACCCTCCATCTGGTGCGCTTCGGAGAAGCGGTGCGGCTTCATCTCGTAGAGGGTGACGGACATTCCGGCTTGCGCCGCCTGCCAGGCTCCTTCACAACCGGCGAGGCCGCCTCCGATGATGGTTATGTGGTTTTGCTTGTTCATTTTTTTGTTGTGCCGTTTCAGTTTATGGTTTGCCAGCAAGACACCAAGGCCACCAAGAAAATAAAAATCTGTTTCTCACGCAAAGACGCAAAGGCGCCAAGAGAATCGAAAGCCTTAAAAACAATTTTTTTTGAGTTAACTCCAAAACTTTTATGTCTCTAATCTTTTGACTTTCGACCAAGAGTTTTTTCTTTTCTTTGCGACTTGGCGTCTTTGCGTGAAATTGCTTTTTTGAATCAGCCTTTCTTGGTGCTCTTGGTGCCTCGGTGGCGATAATCTGTCCGGTTCTGAAATTAAAAAGGCCGGGCTTTCAGCCCGGCCTTGATTTGTTTATTTTTCGTCTTCGTCGCCGGGCATCGGCTCCTTGAAGCCGCACTCCTTGATCGGGCAGACCCGCTGGGTACCGTAGCGCTTGGTCACTTTCCGGGTGGTCAGCGGATGACCGCAGTCGGGGCAGGGCTGTTCGACCGGCTCGTTCCAGAGGGCGTATTTGCACTTCGGATAGCGGTTGCAGGAGTAGAAAATTTTGCCGTAGCGGCTTTTCTTCTGCTGGATTTCTCCCTCGCCGCATTCGGGGCAGGTGACGCCGGTCCCCTTCGGTTTCTCCAGCGGCTGGATGTTCTTGCAGTCAGGGTAGCCGGAGCAGGCGAGGAATTTGCCGTAGCGGCCATTCTTGATCAACATCGGCTCACCGCACTTTTCGCACTTTTCGTCGGAGACAACCGGCTCCTCCGGTTCTTTGCTGTCGCCGTTGAGCGGGGCGGTGTAGCGGCAGTCGGGGAATCCGGAACAGGCGATGAACTTGCCGCGTCGGCCGAGTTTGATCACCAACTTCTTGCCGCACTCGGGGCAGTCCTGGTCGATCGCCTCGGTGGTGACGTCTCCCTTGGAGACCTCCTTCTCCTTCTGCTCGAGGAGCTTGTGGAACGGTTCCCAGAAACCGGCGATGACCGGCCGCCATTCTTCGTCACCGAGGGAGATAGCGTCGAGATGCTCCTCCATCTTGGCGGTGAATTCGTAATCGACGTACTGGCTGAAGTGGTTGACCAGAAGGTCGCTGACCGTCATCCCGACATCTTCCGGGAAGAAGGTCCGCTTTTCGAGGCGGACATATTTGCGCTGGACCAGTGTGTTCATGATCGAGGCGTAGGTCGAGGGACGGCCGATGCCGTGTTCTTCCAGGGTCTTGACCAGGCTCGCCTCGGTAAAGCGGGGCGGCGGCTGGGTAAAGTGTTGGTTCGGATCGAGCTTGTCGCAGTCGATCGTTTCGCCCTCTTTCAGGTCGGGCAGGGTCCCTGCTTTCTCCTCGTTGTTGTCGTCGGTCCCCTCGATATAAAGCTTCATGAAACCGGGGAAGCGGATTACCTGGCCGCTGGAGCGGAAGGTGAATCGTTCGCCGGCGGCGAGATCGACGGTGGTGGCATCGAGGACGGCGGCGGCCATCTGCGACGCCATGGTCCTCTCCCAGATCAGCTTGTAGAGCTTGTACTGATCGGGGGTGAGCGCACTCTTCAACTGCTTCGGGGTGTGCTTGAGGCTGGTCGGGCGGACCGCTTCGTGCGCTTCCTGGGCATTTTTTGCCCTGTTGCGGAAGGCGCGCGGTTTATTAAGGGCGTACTCGGTGCCGTACTCGCTGGTGATCAGCTCTTTCGCTTCAGCCGTCGCTACTTCCGATAGGGCGACCGAGTCGGTACGCATATAGGTGATCAGGCCGACTTCGCCTTCGCCGATGTTGATCCCCTCGTAGAGCTTCTGGGCGACGCTCATCGTTTTGCGGGCCGAGAAGCCGATCTTGCGGCTCGCCTCCTGCTGCAGGGTGCTGGTGGTGAAGGGGGCGGCCGGGTTGCGCTTTTTCTCGCTCTTGACCAGAGAAGCGACCTTGAACTCGGCATCGGCCAGGGCCTGCATCAGTTCATCGGCCTGTTTTTGCGAGCCGATGGCGAACTTGTCGAGTTTCTTGCCGTCGACCTGGTGCAGTTTTGATTTATAGGTCGCACCTTCGCCGTTTTTCAGGTCGGCTTCGATGGTCCAGTATTCGCGCGGCTCAAACGCCTTGATCTCCTTCTCCCGTTCGCAGATCAGGCGCAGGGCGACCGACTGGACCCGGCCGGCCGACAGGCCGTAACGGATCTTCTTCCAGAGAAAGGGGGAGAGGTTGAAGCCGACCAGGTAGTCAAGGATGGAGCGGGCCTGCTGGGCGTCGACAAGTTCGTTCGATATATGGCGTGGATCGGCCATCGCTTTTTCGATGGCGCCCTTGGTGATTTCATGAAATGCGACCCGTTTAACGACGGGCTTGTCACCTTGCTCATCAATACCGAGAGCCTGCAAAAGGTGCCAGGCGATCGCTTCCCCTTCGCGGTCGGGGTCAGTGGCGAGGATCAGTTCATCCGCTTTTGCCAGTGATTTTTTCAGGCTGGTCAGGTGTTTTTTGCTGTCCGCCAGGGTCTTGTAGAGGGGTTCGAAATTATTTTCGATATCGACCGACCCCTGCTTGCTCGGCAGAGCCCGGACGTGGCCGTAGGAAGCGAGCACCTTGCTCCCTTTACCGAGGAATTTTTCGATCGTCTTTGCCTTGGCAGGCGATTCGACTATGACCAGTCTGTTTGCCATTGTTCCCTGTTACCTGAAAAAAGCGAAGGGCCGCGATCTTTTTCGCAGCCCGGGTTCTAGTTAAATAATCGCGACCAGTCTTCGGCGAGTAGGCAGTCGACTTCGCGACGCCAATCTTCATTGGTTCGGGCGAAGAGGGAGAGCGCGGTTATGACCTTCAACTCCTTGATCGAAACCGAATCTTCTCCGAGTTGGAAGGCCCGATCGATAACCTCTTCCTGGGTCAGGTCGTCGAGCAGACCCAGGCTGCGCATGCGTATAAGGAAGCCGCGGGCTTCCTGAGTGAGCAGGCGGTTCTCTTCGGCGGTGAAGATGCGCTGGGTCGTGGTCGGCTTGAATGTCTCGTCTGCATCCTTGGCCGCCGTCGACAATCCCTGCATCCAGCTGAAGGCGGCATCGATTTCATCCGCTTCGAAGCCGACCGAAAGGAGTTCCTCGACCAGCTCGGTTTCACTGAGGAAGTCCCGATCTTCAAGGAAATAACGCGCCAGGATTGTAACGATTGCCAGTACCCGTTCTCTCAAAATCACCCCTGTTCCGCCATCGACCGAAAGGCTCAAACGTTGCGGATGTAGCGCATTCCGGGGAGTTGAATAACCACCTCCCGGAGCTCAAGTTGCAGTAAAATAGCGGAAAGCTCCATGGGTGTCAACCCACTTTTCCGGGCAAGATCGTCGATTTGAACCGGTTCGAAGCAGACCAGTTCGACCAGGGTTCGTTCGATTCCGGAGAGACCTTCGGGGAGTAAATCCTGTTCCGTTTTTGACAGGGTGGTCGATCCGGGGCGCAGGATGTCGAGAATATCCTGTGCCTCGGTGACCAGGTGGGCGCCATCCTTCAGCAGGCGGTTGACGCCACGGCTGTTGGGCGCGGTCACCATCCCCGGAATGGCAAATACCTCCCTCCCCTGTTCGAGGGCGAAGTCGGCGGTGATCAACGAACCGCTGCCGGTGGCCGCCTCGACGATCAGCACGCCCCGGGCCAGACCGCTGATGATCCGGTTGCGCCCGGGGAAGTGTCCGGCCAAAGGACGGGTCCCCGGCGGATACTCGGATATGATCGCCCCGGTCTCGCAGATTCTTTGAAAAAGGCGGCCGTTTTCCGGCGGGTAGATAAAATCGATCCCGCAGCCGAGAACGGCAATGGTGTAGCCGTCGCCATCGAGTGCGCCCTCGTGGGCGGAGCTGTCGATGCCGCGGGCCAGTCCGCTGACGATGGCGATGTCGTGTCGTGCGATTTCGGTGCAGACTTCCCGGGTGAAGCGGGCGCCGGTTTCGGAGCATTTGCGCGATCCGACCACCGCCAGCCCGTCCAACTGCTCGAACCGGCCGCGCAGGTAGAGCAGGGCCGGCGGGTCGTGAATATGGCGTAGTGGGGAGGGGTAATCGTCGTCCCAGTACGAGACAATGCGGACCTGCTCTTTCCTCAGACGTTCAACCGTTTTCAGGAATTCCGGGTCGTCCGGGGCGGGAACCCGGAGCGAAGCTGTTCTTCGGTGTCCGAGTTTTCTCGGCCAATGTTGGAGTTTAGTTTGTACGGCGTCGAGTGGTGTCGGAAAAACTTCACGCAGGTCGAAAAGGGCTTTGCGCCCGAGTCCCGGCGTCAGGTGAAGGCGCAGCCAGGCGCACTCCTGGTCGGATAACATGATTTTCCCCCTCCAATAAAATCAGGGGGCTGCCGTACCGGCAGCCCCCTGAAGGCAATACGGTATCTCTTATTAAATACTATTCGGCAAAGGTTGCAACCCGGTCGCCCTTGAAAATCGAGTTGGCCGATTTCAGGATCAGGGCGGCGGAGGTATTGCGGGTCGTGTTCAAAACCACCGCTTGACCAACCAGGACATCAGGCAGCGGTTTATTGGTCAGGCTCTGCTCCGATGCTTTGCGGGGACGCGAAATGTAGAGTATGTTGCCGGTTTCAAGGCCGTCCTCGGCGCCGACGTCAGCATAGACGACATCGAACTGGCCGAGAGAGGTTTGTCCCCGTTTCGATGCGATCAGGTAGCCGGAGATGTCGCCGCGAGCTCTTTTGAGGGCGATCTCTTTTTCCGGGGTGATATATGGCGTAATGCGGGCACCGCGCAGAATTTCCCTGACGTTGGAGGTGATCCGGGCGGTGGCAACGTTTTCGTTGACATCGACAATCTCGAGGACGCCGAGTTCGAAGACCTGGTAGCCGAGATTACGACCGGTTTTTGGATGCTCGATCTTGTCGCCGAGATCGAAGATCGAGTAGTTCATCCCCGGGTAGACCGTGTCGAGATCGGGCATCTCGACGAAGACGAGAGAGTCTTCGCCGAGAATAATCCGGTTGTCGGTGCCGTCGACGATGCGACCGGCGCTCTTCAATTCATCGGCACCGATAAAGCCGATGCCGCCCCCCGGCACCTTGATCTTGATCTCTTCCTCCGGCTCGCCGCCGACCAGTTCTTCAACCACTACGCCCGTATTTTCGACCGGAGCGGTTTCTACAACCGCCGGCTCTTCGATCGGCTCCGCCTTGACCACCTCGATGCGGTCATCATAGATGGCAAGCTTCTGCCCCGGGTAGATGAAATGTGGATTCGGGACATCCGGGTTGTGCGACCAGAGGTTCGGCCAGTAGTAGGGATCCTTGATGAATCGCTCGGAAATACCCCAGAGCGTATCACCCTTCTTGATTGTGTAAATCTGCGGGTTCCCGCCGGCAAAGGCAGCCGACGCAAACAGTACCAGGCAGATTATTAAAACGGTTTTGCGGATTGTCATTAGCGCCCCCTGTGGCTTATTGCTCAGGCTGGTTGAAGGTTTCACTGGCCCTCTTGGCTGCCGAGCTTTCCGGATAACGCTCCTTGAGGAGTTGTATCGTTTCGATAGCGCTCTGTTCGTCTCCGGTCTGGTAGAGCGCCGCCGCTTTTTTGAGCATGGCATCGGGTGCTTTGCCGCTGTCCGGGTAGTCGGTGATCACCATGTCGAAATCGTTGATCGCCTGTTCGTACCGTTCAAGCGCCAGGTAGCATTCGGCTAGCCAGAAATGGGCATGGCCGGCATAGTCGTTGGCCGGAAAGAGATCGAGGAACCGGCTGAACCCGCTGATCGATTTCCGGTAATTGCCGTTGGCGTAATCGCCGAAAGCGGCGAGGTAGATCTCGGTCGGCGATTGTTGGGAAGACGCCGGTGACATCTCCGTTGTTGCCGGATCGTAGGTCGATGCCGCTTTGGCCGGCTGCTGTTGCAGTTTTTCGATCAGTTTCTGCTGGTCGAGCAGCCGCGCTTCGAGCATGACGACACTGTCCTGGAGGCGCTGCAGTTCGTTCTGGACGTCCTGCAGTTGCTCCTGGCTGACGTCGTCTGCCGGAAGGGTCGTTGCGGCCGATGTTGGCGCCGACATGGTGCCGGTCGTTGCGCAGGCTGAAAGTGCCAGAAGCGCCCAGGCTGAGATGAAAAATGATATCAGTGTTTTTGGTCGCAATTCGATTTTCCCGTCAATGAAGAGATAAGGTGCCAAATTTTCTAAAAATTATAGGTTTTTCAGGGGATTGTCAAGTTTTCAGCTGGATCGATCCGAAACTTCAGATGGCCATAAAAGCAGCTGTTTGCCGGTTTGTAAATATGCTAACGTACGGCTTTGCAACGAAGGAGAGCGCTCTTGATGGATAAAATCGAATTGCTGGCACCGGCCGGTAATTATGAAAAACTACTGACCGCATATGATTTCGGGGCCGATGCGGCCTATGTCGGTGGTGAACTGTTCGGTCTGCGGGCGATGGCAGGGAACTTCGATTATGAAGATCTGGCCCGGGCCCGACAGCTGGCTGCCGACCGGGGACGCAGGCTCTACCTGACCCTTAATGCCTATCTCGTGCCCGGCCAGCTCGATGACCTGGCCCGGTACCTTGAAAAGATCAGGCCACTCGATCTCGACGCATACATCATTTCCGACCCGGGAGTGCTCTCCATGGTGCGAGAGCTCGACCCGCAACGGGAAATCCACCTCTCGACCCAGGCCAACACCACTAACGCCCGGGCGGTCCGGTTCTGGCAGCAGGCCGGTGTCGGCCGGGTCAACCTGGCCCGGGAGTTGACCCTCGATGAAATCTCGGTGATCTCCGGCTCGACCGACGTCGAGCTCGAGGCCTTCGTGCACGGGGCGATGTGTGTCGCTTACTCCGGTCGCTGCCTGCTGTCGGCGTCGATGACCGATCGCAGCGCCAACGCCGGAGCCTGCTCCCATCCCTGTCGCTGGAACTATGCTTTGGTCGAAGAGAGCCGGCCGGATCAATCGTTCCCGGTCGAAGAAGATAGCCACGGCACCTATATTATGAATAGCCGCGATCTCTGCCTGGTCGAATACCTGCCGCAGTTAATCGGGGCGGGGGTCAGGAGCTTGAAGATTGAGGGGAGGATGAAGAGCCGCTACTACCTGGCAGTCGTCATCCGGGTTTACCGGGCGGCGCTCGATCGCTACCTGGAAAATCCCGACGCTTGGCGTTGCGACCCGCTTTGGCTGGAGGAACTCGACAAGGTGAGCCACCGCCCGTACGATCAGGGGTTTTTGTTCGGGCGGCAGGACGCCCGTATCCACAGCGCCGATTCGCACTACCAGCGCAACTACGATTTTGTTGGTCAGGTTGTCGCCGTTGATTCCGATGGCCGGGGACTGGTCGAAGGGAAGAACCGTTTCTTCCCGGGCGAGCAGCTCGAACTGCTCGGTCCGGGCATGCGCCAGGCCGAATTCGAGGTCGGTCCGGTCTGCAACGAAACAGGAGAAAAGCTCGATGTCGTGCAGCCGAACGCGCGGGTTCTATTCAACCTGCCGGGCGGAGCAGAAGCGGGCGATCTGTTGCGGCGTGAGAGCGTAGCGAAGGATTAGTTGTCGGAAGCTGCGATCTGCCACACCCTGCCAGTGAAAAGATCACAGCAGGTGAGACGATTATTATAGACGGCGCCGGTGTCGAGTCCGATCATGTTCTTTTTTTTGAGAACGTCCGGCTGTGGCGAGTGGCCGAAGACGACCGTCTTGCCCCAGTCGAAATCGGAATTGATGAATTCGCCGCGGATCCAGAGCATGTCCCGCTCGGCCTGTTGCTCGATCGGCAGACCGGGGCGCAGGCCGGCGTGAACGAAGATAAAGTCACCGTAAAAGTAAGAGGTTCGCAGGCTGTTGAAAAAAAGAAGGTGGTTTTCCGGGATATGTGGTTTCTCATCTATTTTTGATTCGTAGCTCTTCAGGGTGGCCGCGCCGCCGTTCAGCAAAAAAGAGAGGCTGTCGGCCCCGTCCAGAAAATCGAGCAACATCTGTTCGTGATTGCCGCGTAAAAAAACGGTCTCCGGAAATTGTTCCTGCAGTTGCAGCAGCAGCTCGATCACGCTGCGGCTGTCCGGCCCGCGGTCGATGTAGTCACCGAGGAAGACCAGTTGGTCCTCCGCTGTCGGCGCTACCTCGGATAGAAGTTGCTGTAGCAGGTCGAGGCAGCCGTGGATATCGCCGATGGCGAGCAGTCTTTTTGGTTTGACTTGGTCCATATCGAACCTAGTTGGAATCGGGTTGTTCTCTCAAGTTTACCAGAGAGTAAATATCGGTTGGCAATTTGCCGGAGAGTGCAACGGGTGAGGCAATCATAGTTGGCTAAAGGTTAGAGATAAGGGCCTTTGCGACGCGAAGCTGCACGGTTTCTTGGCCCGTAAACATCTGGTACAGCCCCCGGTGAAGTGAGGGGACAGTCCCGAGTTTACTCCGTAGCGACGACAAAGAGGCTTAAGCTAGTGCCACTCAAGAACTGCGCTGATTAGATATTGGCTAATTTTCGTTTGTGCGCTAAACTGCGGCGACAGTTCAAATAAGTAACTTTATCTTTTACAGAAATTTTCAAAGACGTATTTGAGGAGGTTGGAGATGCAATTGTTCAAAAAACTCACCCTTGTAATTCTTTTCGTCGCGCTTGCCACACCGGCTTGGGCTGCCGATTTTTCGATCATAACAGCGACCCAAGCCGAATTCGATGCCCTGGTTCAGGATGCGGCCCGTCTTACAGCTTATCGCAGCATGGCCCCTGCCGAGCCGGGTGGCCTGACCGGATTCGAGGTCGGGGTCTCCGTCAGCGGTATCGAGATCGATGGCGCTCTTTGGGATCAGTATATCGGTGAAGACGAAGACGTTATGGCGGTGCCGCGCCTGATGGTGCGTAAGGGGCTGCCGTTCAATATCGACGTCGGTGCTTTCTATTCCGAGGTTGACGATTACGATATCAGCCTCTACGGCGGTGAACTTCAGGTTGCCCTGCTCGAAGGTTCGGTAGCTACGCCGGCAGTTGCGCTGCGCGGCAGCTATACCAAGCTCGACGCTGCTGACGAGATGGAAGTGGAGACGGTTGCCGCCGACCTGGTGGTGAGCAAGGGTTTCGCCATGCTGACCCCTTACGCCGGCGTCGGGATCGTTGATTACGAGGGGGAGTACACCGGTGATCTTGGACTTCCTTTGAATAAATACGACGACGACGAAACCCGCTACTTTGCCGGCGTCCGTTTCGCCCTGACTGCGCTGCAGATTGCTTTCGAGTACGAACAGATGGACGAGCCGGTCTACTCGCTCAAGATCGCTGCCGGCTTCTGAAACTCACAAAATAGTTGACCATAACGGCCCGCTTGATAGCGGGCCGTTCCTTTTTAAGAGCTGTATCTGCTCCGGGTTCGAATTGAAATCTATTTGCTGCGAACCGAGCCCTGCTTTCTTGTCTCGGGGGCGACTCTCTGCTAATCTGGCGCGATGATTCCTGATTCCTTCCTCTCTCCGATACACCTGCCGTTCAACCGGGATTCACTCGCCGGGACGTTCGAGTTTCTGTCGCCACAAGCTGACCCGGGCGGTCTTGGTGTTGCCCTCCTCTTGCGTGGCGGTTCTCTCGCTGTGGTCGAAGGGGAAAGTGGACTCAGATTGCCGGACGATACGACAACGAAGATCGTCACAGCCGATGGATTCTATCTCGGGCAGTGGCAGGGGAAACCCTGCCGGGTCGTACGGGTCGACAGCGAACAGGAGCTGCCCGAACCGATTTCCTGGCGGGAATTGCTGAGTCCGATACCGCAGCTGCCGATCGACCTGATTTCGCTCGGCGGGCTTGCCAGCCAGGCCCATTACTGGCATCGCAACAGCCGTTTCTGTTCGCGCTGCGGTGCGTCCACAAAATGGTTGGCCGGAAGTTGGGGTAAACGGTGCAGCGGCTGTAAGGCAGAGCACTTTCCGCATGTCCATCCCTGCGTCATCGTTGCCATCCGTCGGCCGGGAGAGATTCTGCTCGGACGCAAGGCACAGTGGGCGGAAGGACGCTACAGCCTGATCGCCGGCTTTCTCGATATGGGGGAGTGTCTGGAA
>PKTZ01000143.1 GCA_002868925.1 Desulfuromonas sp.
CTCGGTCAGAAAGCGTGCCAGTTCCGGCGAGATCAATTCATTGCGCGGAATTCGACGGTTATAGATCCGTTCCAGCGCCTTGACCTGGCTCGATTTCAGGCCGGTGGTATTTCCGTAGAGTGATGGCAAATCGGAACCTCAAAAACCAAAAGATTTAAAAACAAAAAAAGTATCCCTTACGACACCAAAAAAATCAAAATCTGTTTACCACGCGAAGGCGCAAAGACGCGAAGAAAGTCGACAGACTTAAAAGGTGAAACATCTTTTTTGGGTTAAACCAAGTTAATTGCATCTCTTTCAAAATTTTGATTTTCACCTTAAATTGATTCTTTTCTTCTCTTTGCGCCTTTGCGTCTTGGTATGAGAAAAGCCTTTTTCTATTGATTTTAAAAACAAAAGGCCCCTGTCGGGGCCTTGCGTTTTAAATATGATGACACCAAATCATTCCGCGGAAATATTAAACCCGGCATCGACGTAATGAATTTCACCGGTCACCCCGGAAGCGAGATCTGAGAGCAGGTACAAAGACGCCTTGCCGACCTCTTCCTGGGAGATCGTCCGCTTCATCGGGCTGCGCTGCTCCATGATGTGCAGTTTTTCCTTGAAATTGCCGACCCCGGAAGCGGCCAGAGTTTTTATCGGGCCGGCCGAAACGGCGTTGACCCGAATATTCTTTTCGCCGAGCTCGGCGGCGAGGTAGCGGACCGACGATTCGAGGGCGGCCTTGGCAACCCCCATGACGTTGTAACCGGGAACGGCCATAACCGCACCGAGATAGGACATGGTAACGATCGATCCGCCCTTGCTCATCAGCGGCATCGCCGAACGGGTCATGGCGACCAGCGAGTAGGCGCTGATATCCATCGCCAGAGAGAAACCTTCGCGGCTGGTCTGGGAGAAGGGATTCTTCAGGTCATCGCGGTTGGCGAAAGCGACCGCATGGACCACGAAATCGATCGTACCCCACTCTTTTTCCAGTTCGTCGAAAACCGACTGGATCTCTTCGTCGGAGCCGACATCACATGGCAGAATGATTTTCGAATCGAGGCTCGCGGCCAGGGGACGGACCCTCTTCTCGAGAGATTCGTTCAGAAAGGTAAAAGCCAGTTCGGCCCCTTCGGCCCTAAGCTGCTGGGCAACGCCCCAGGCGATACTTTTATCGTTAGCGACCCCAAAGATGACGCCGCGTTTTCCATCCATCAATCCCATTAAAGAAACCCTCCCTGTCGTTCTTCAAAAATCGATACGCTTATTTAACAGATTCGATGCCCTGAGGCAAGCTATTTGCCGCCTACTTTGCTGTGCCAGCCTCGGTGCGGGCAATCTCAGCCAACTGCTCGGCTTTCTTGTAGCCAGAGTCGACCAGGCCGCTCGGGTAGACCAGGGTCGGGGTCGAGCGGATCCCGAGCTCGCCCGCCACTGCAAGGGTCTGATCGACGGCATCTGTGGTGCAAAGCGACGGCCGGGCCGCCAACGCCCGCAGCTGCTCCTTGTTGCCGATGCTGGCAAAGCTCAGCTCGAGCAACTTCATGTCGCGATCACAGACGATATTCTTGGCAATCGGGTAGGCATTTTTATGCATCGCCAACGGCATCATCTTGATCAGGTAGGCGATATCGGAATTCTGTTCCGTCACCTGCTTGATCTCTTCATGCAACTTGCTGCAAAACGGACACTCCGGGTCAGTAAATACGATCACCTTGATCTTCGCATCGGCACTCCCGAGCAGCAGAGCGTCATCGAGGGGGATGCGCGACGGATCGGCATAGGTCGGCTTCTTCGGCTTCCGGACGACCCGATCCTGGGTGATGTTGTGTCCATCGGAGAGGCGGATGATATTGCCGCTGACGATATATTGTTTGGAGAAATCGATAAAAACCGGAAACTTCTGCCCATCCTTCTCGACATCGACGACAAAGAGACCCGGCATTTCAGAGAACTCGACCTTGTCGATTTTGTCGAGACCGGTTTTACCGAGAATGTCCGTTGCCTCTTTTACATCGAGGCTGTGACAATCGCGACATTCGCCGGCACCGCAACCGTCGCTGCCGCTACCGAAAGCGAAAACCGGGGAAGTCGCACACAGAAGTATCGCCAGAAAAAATATAGAAATACGCATTATTATTACCTTTCCTGCAGAATATAACGATTCAATTCGACAATTTCTTATCATACTGCCGCCAACCGTTCATGGCAAGTGCCAGAGAGCTTTATCTGACGAAACAAATAATCCTGCACTTAATCACTTAAATGTTTGCAAAAAGCATGCGCAAAGGGTTCTTTGAATAACCAGCTACCGTTCCTGTTGACAGGATTAGACATGACCGGCAGAATCAGCCATCAACAACTTCATTCCGTTATAATCGAATTATGGACCTGATCACCCTCATCGGAATCGCCGTTGCCCTCGCCATGGACGCCTTCGCCGTTGCCCTCGGCGTCGGGGTGTCGGTTTCCCCACTAACCGGCCGTCACTTCTTCCGGCTCGGCTTTCACTTCGGCCTGTTCCAGGGACTGATGCCGATCATCGGCTGGCTTGCCGGCCGCACCGTGCAGGCCTACATCCGTGATTACGACCACTGGATCGCCTTTGCCCTGCTTCTTCTCGTCGGCGGTCACATGATTTACGAGGCGGTGCAGCCCGAGGAGAACGAGCGAGAATCGGGCGATCCGACCCGGGGACTGTCGCTGGTGCTGCTTTCGATCGCCACCAGCATCGACGCCCTAGCGGTCGGCCTCACCCTCGGCATGCTCGATGTCACCGTCTGGTTCCCGGCCATCGTTATCGGCCTGGTCGCCGGCGGCTTCACCGTTGTCGGCATGCTGATCGGCCGCAAGGCCGGGGATCGCTGGGGAGGAAGAGTCGAAATCCTCGGCGGGATTGTTCTCATCGCGATCGGATTGAAAATCGTCGTCGAACACACAATGGGTGGCTGATATTTGACATTTACAAAACAAAGCCGGAGACGAGCTAGTGGCTCCGGCTTTCAGATCTATTTTTTGGCTATGGCCTATTGCATGATCCGGATCTGACCTATCTTCGGCTGCGGGACCAGCGCCTTGGTCACGGCGCTGACGCCGTCACTAATGTAGAGGGTAGTAATCAGCACCACCGCCGCCAGGATGATCCCGACCGCGACGTTCCCTTCCTTGAGCAGCCGGCCGAGGTGCATCTCCGGGTTGATCTTGCGGGTCAGTTTGCCGAACAGACGCAGGGCAACCGAGATGGTGAACACGGCGATGGCGATCGAGGCGACCAGGTGGGCTACAATGAGCAGGCCCGACTGCCAAAGGGGCCCAACGCTCCCCGGCGGTGCCGAGAGTGAAAGCCGGAAGTTATTGATCGAAGCCGCCAGTCCACTCTGCAGGATCAGGGCGGCGGAAATCATGATCACCGCCATCAGGATGCCGACGGCGGCGTTGCCATTTTTAATCTCCTGCTCCATGTCGAAATCGGGATTTGCCTTGAGGAAAATCCGGTAGATCATAGCGATGATCAGGCTGGAGATGCCGACCATCAAAACGAGTTCAAACAGGCTGGCCCAAAGGCGCATCGAAGCCATAGTTCCCTCCCCTTTTCAGTTAACCGTCAACGGCTCCAGGGCGACCTGGACACCGCTGTTCAAAAGATCCATCGTGTAATCGGAGATCGTTCCCGGAGGAATCCAACCGGGCCCGGCCGGCTCCATCAAGACGTAATTGGCCCCTTCGTATTCAACAAAGACATCACCTTTGCCCGGGTTCTGCATTACCCCGAGCAGATAATGATTCGGCACCCCGACCCCGACCAGGCGACTCTGGTTCCAGTTGAGCAGGATCGACGCCATTAGGGCCGTCTTCGAATCGCAGTCCCCCCGCCCCTCGACCAGGGTGACCAGCGGCGGGTAGATACCGCCGGTAATCCGGCCATCCTGTTTCAGTGGAATATTTTCATAGGCGAGGCCGGTCTGAACCAGCGACAGGATGCTACCGACGATATCGGTACTGCCGTAGTTTCCGGCCGTAAAAACTGTTTCAAGCTGGTGGGCAATCGGGCTGAAATTCTTGACGTTGCGATGCACGATACCCGGGATATCGGCGACGAGAACGTTTTCCTGCTGGTAGCGCAGGCCGCGGGTCGAGAAGAGTTCGTCAACCCGGCGATGGTACTCCTGCTTGACCTTTTCGACCGCCTGATCGTACTGCTGCTGATTCTGCAGATGATCGACCGCGTACTGGTATGCCTGCTGCAACTCCTGCTTCTGCCAGGTGGCGAGCCCGTCGAGTTCGGCCTGTGCATAGCCGTATCGACCTTTATAGGTTTCAAGCTCAGCCTCTTTTATCGAAAATACAACTTGCAGATCATCTTTGCGAAAATTCTGGAAGCGGTATTCGACCTGCAGGTTGTCACCCGACTGGATGAAGGTCCGGGGGGCTGGCGCGGTCGCTGGGCCGGAGCTGCCATAGCCCGACAGCCAGGTTCCGCTTTTTGAGACAGGTGCCGACCGGAGCGGTGCGATCTGAACTGAAACAAACATCGAGCCGGCGGCGAGCAGCAGCCAGAGTATGGGCGAATTCAGATAAACCGATTTACGTCGCATTCCTCATCTCTCGAACCAGCCTGTGGAAACGACCGGGCAGGTTAGTTTGCCAGCCAGAGGGACAGACCGGGCCAGTAGGTTATGATCAGAACCGACAGCAGCAGCACGACAAAAAACGGGATCGTCGAACGGTAGATGGTGGTAATCGGCTGCTCGAAACGATAGCTGGAGATAAAAAGGTTGAGCCCGACCGGCGGGGTCAGGTAACCGAGCTGCATGTTGGCCAGGAAGATGATACCAAGATGGAGCGGGTCGACATCAAAACCGACCGCTACCGGCAGGATAAGCGGTACCACCAGCACCAGGGCGGAGAAGATATCGAGGATTGCACCGAGCACCAGCAAAAAGAGATTGAGTAGAATCAGGAAGCCGAGCTGGCTCGAAACATGTTCGCGCACGAAGGCAAACAGTTTTTGCGGGACCTCGGCATCGATCATGTAGGTGGTCGAGGCGAGAGAGAGCCCGAGGATGATCATGATGCCGCCGACCAGCGCCATCGACTTGCGGACGATGTCCGGCAGATCGCGAAGTTTGATTTCACGCAGGATCAGCACCTCGACCAGCAGTACATAAACGGCCGTTACCGTCGCCGCTTCAGAAACGGCGAAGAACCCGCCGTAGATACCGCCGAGGATGATGATCGGCAGCGGGATATCCCAAATCGAGGCCCGGGCTGCAACCGCGAGCTTTTCAAACGAGAACGCGGCCAATGGCGTGCGCAGGTGCCGGTTGCGCCAGATGACCCAACCGCTGAGCATCGCAACCATCAGGATACCGGGCAAAGCACCGGCAAGAAAAAGCCGGTCGATCGAAACCGAGGAACCGGAGCTGGTCTGTTGGGCGACGATGCCGTAAAGGATCAGCGGTAGTGAAGGAGCGAACAGCAGGCCAAGACTGCCCGAGGTCGTGACCAGGCCGAGGCTGAACTTCCCCTCGTAGCCGTCTTCCAGAAGGGCCGGATAGAGCAGCGCGCCGAGGGCGATAATGGTCACTCCGGAGGCGCCGGTAAAGGCGGTAAAGAGAGCACAGGCAGCTAGGGCGACGACGGCCAGGCCACCCGGCATCCAGCCGATCAGGGCGCGGGTCATGGCGACCAGGCGGCTCGGGGCCTGGCTCTCGCTGAGCAGGTAGCCGGCAAAGGTGAAGAGCGGTATCGCCAGCAGAATCGGCATCTCGGCGATCCGGAACAGCTCGACCGCCATGATCGAGAGGTCGACGTCCTCGCCGTAAAACCCCCACATGGCGCTGGCCGCGATGATGGTAAAGAGCGGCGCCCCGCAGATCGCCAACAGAAAAAGACCGATCCCGACCAGTATCATTCCTGCCTCCACAGATCACGCAGTTTGCAGAGATTTTTGCAGAAAAAAATCGCGTAGCGGTAGGCGATCAGGCCGAAAGCGATCGGGATAACCGACTCGAAAATCCAGGCCGGCAGATCACTCAAAACCTTAGAAGAAAATTCCAGCTCCATCCGGACAAAACTGCCGCCATACCAGGCGAGCAATGAGCAGACCGAGACAGTGAACAGATCGAGAACAAGCAGCAGGAAAAGCCGCTTTTTACCGGTCAGGAAACGGGAGAGAATATCGATGGTGATGTGCTTGTCGTCACGACTGGCGGTCACGGCACCGACCAGGCTGAGCCAGAGAACGAGCAGGCGCAGGCTTTCATCAGTCCAGATGAACGACGTCGAAAAGAAATTTCGCTGGATGATCTGCATCGCCCCGATGGCGAGCATCAACCCGAGCAGCAGGCACAACAGGCTGTTTTCGAGATAACGGCCGAAACGCTCGAGCCGTACCAGGACAATCGACTGCTGCCGCTCCATCAATGGCTGGTCCCGTCCTTTTTACCGGCCCGGAACTGCTCGAGGGTGGAAACTATCTTGTCGTAGAGCCCTACGGAGAAAAGCCCTTCTTTCCCCATCTGCCGATTCAGGTCGGCCGTGATCGAACGCCACTTGGCGGTCTCATCGGCCGGCGGGTCGATAAACTCGATCCCCTGCGCGGTCAACGCCTTGACCGCCTCCTGGTTCTCCTTGCGATTGCTCCGGTCGAGGTCGGCATAGATAGCTTCCATCACCTCGCGGACGACCTTCTGGTCTGCGGCGGAGAGTTTTTTGAAATGACGCTGGTCGATCACCAGGGTTCCGTAAAGGTAAGAGAGCGGGGTCGAGGTCACATACTTGACCTTGGTGTGCCACTGGAAGGCGAGCGCCCCGATCGGCGACGAGGCGACGACCTCGATCAAGCTCGCCTGCAGCCCGGTCATGACATCGGTAATCGGCAGCACCACCGGCGCCAGGCCGATCGATTCCATCCCCCGGTAGCTGATGGTGTCCCCTTCCGGTACCCAGATTTTCAGACCGCGGGCATCTTCGATCGAGCGGATCGGGGTCGGGGACATGATGTAGGCAAACCCTCCTTCGGCAAAGCCGAAGCAGGCAAACCCGGCCTGTTCAAGATGGTCGATCAACTCCCGGTCCATCGCCTTGCGCACGTAATCGACTTCTTCATAGGAGCGGAAGACCATCGGCAGGCTGAACAGGCTGATATCGGGATCGACCTCGTCGAGGCTGCCGGAGACAAAAGCGCCACCCTGCAGCTGGCCGATGCGGATCTTTCGCATGACACTCTTGTCGTTACCCATTACGCCGCCAGCGTAAAACTTGATTTTGACCCGTCCCTCGGTCCGCTGCTTGATCTTCTCGGCACCGGACCGCATCTCCTTCATCCACTGCGACCCCTCCGGAGCAGCGGTTGCGATCTTAAACGTTTTCGCCGTAACCGGCAAAACGAAAAATACGTTAACCAGCAACAATACTAAGAACAGTACACGCAAACTTTTCATCTACTTTTCATCCCCACATTCTTAATCTAAAAATAATCTTCGGCGCTCTCCAGCAGGAGCTGCGCTTCACTTTTGGCCAATGCATTCTGCAGGGTCAATCCCGGGGCCTCGACCGGGGCCGCCAGAACCTCCTTGAGCACACGGTCGTGCAGGTCGCGATCATATACCATGCGGGCGTAGGAACGGGCCAGGCCGACCTTGGCCGCAAGGTTGCGACCCTGCGACAGCTCGATCGCCCGTTCGAAATACATCTTCCCCTCCTCCGGTTTGCCACCGAGCGAGGGCGGCCGCAGGCTCTTGAGCATGCCGAGATAAACCAGGGCTGACCCGTTGCGGAACGTCTCGTCGATACCGACGATATGCGCCAGCGCCGCCTGGTATTTCGGCAGGTTGGCGACCACCGACCAGTCGTCGCTGTTCTGCCGGGCCCATGAGAGCCAGCTGATGGTCGCGGCGTAAAGCGACGGAAACTGGTCTTCATCGATCCGGTTGAGCAGAGTGACAAAACTGTCGAACTCCATGGTCTCGACCGCACAGGTCCCGGTATCGGCACAGAGCGCCCTCGCCCCGTATGATTTGGCCCGTTCGACCAGCCGTTGTGCCCGATCCGGTTCTTCGATAAAAAGAGTAGCAAAGGCGCTGTAAAGTTCGGCACCGCTGCAGAGCCGCCCGACATTCTCCGGATCGGAAGCGATCAGGGCGTCGGTGGTGACAAGGAAGGTCGGCAATGCCTCGCGCACCGTTGCCGGGTCGGGATTATCCATGATGGCATCGGAGAGGTTTTGACTGAACCCGGAGAGGCCGCATCCCGACAACAGGAGCAGAAACAGACCGGGGATCAGGCCAGCGGCCATATTTTTTCGAAATAAATGCATCGTCATCCCTCTTATTCTAACAGCTCTCCTCGGGAATGAGTTGGCGTCGCGCTTCGGCCTCGACGAAAACCCTTTTCACCTGCGGCAACACCCGCTTGATCTTGCGGTCGATCCGGGCAATCAACTGCTCCATTTCAACCGCCCCGATCGCATCCTCGAAGTCGACGCTGATATTGGCCACGATGAACTCCGGCCCCATGTGCAGGGTCAGCACTTCGTTGAGGTGCTCGACACCGGCCTCCTCACGCACCAACCGTTTAATCTCATCGGCAACCGGCTGCTGCGCACTCTCGCCGATGAGCAATCCCTTGGTCTCGTAGGCGAGCCACGCGGCGGTACCGGCCAGCAGCAGCCCGATCAGAATCGAGGCACAACCGTCGTAGAGCGGATTGCCGGTCAGGTCGGAGAGCAGCACCCCGACAAAGGCTGCGAACAGTCCGAGCATTGCTGCTGAGTCCTCGAACAGAACCACGAAAAGGCTCGGATCCTTGCCGCGCTGGACCGCCTCGATGTAGCCCCACTTCCCCTTGACCCGCCTGAATTCGTTGAGGGCGAAATAGAGAGCCGCCCCTTCGAACAGCATCGCCAGGACCAGGACGATGTAGTTGAGAAAGCTGGTCTCGACCGGACGCGGGTGCAACAGGTGTTCGACCCCTTCGTATATCGAAATGCCGCCACCGAGGGCAAAGATCATAATAGCGACGACAAAACTCCAGAAATAGACCTCCTTGCCGTACCCGAACGGAAAACGCTCGTCTGGCGGACGCTTTGAACGTTTAAGTCCGTAGAGCAGCAGAACCTGGTTGCCGGTATCGACCACCGAGTGTATTCCTTCAGAGAGCATGGCGGCGCTGCCGCTTACGGCGGCGGCGAAAAACTTGGTGATCGCCACCAGGCTGTTGCCGATCAGGGCGGCGATGATCACCTTTTTCGAGGAGCCGGCCATTGTTACCGCTCCCCGGCAACCAGGACCCGATCGACGAAATTCCGGACCAGACCGTTCGACTCCGGAGTCTCGGCGGCCGCCTGCAGCACCGCATCGAGATGCCCGTCATCCTCGGTATAATGCTCCTTATAGAAGGTAAGCCGCTCGACCAGCCGCGCCCGATCGACTTCAGGGTGGAACTGAAAAGCCCAGAACGGCTTGCCGATCACGCGGAAGGAGTGACAGCAGACATCGGTATAAGCGAGTTCAATACAACCGGCAGGTGGCTTCAGGCTTTTCTCCTGATGCACCGAGACCGCCAGAAACCCTTCGGAGACGTCGCGAAAGACCGGGTCGTTGGCCGCCGCCTCACGCAGGCTGATCGGTAACGTCCCCATCTCGAAGTTCTGTTTATCACGGATAATCTCGCCGCCGAGGGCAGTCACCACCAGCTGAAAACCGAAGCAGGAGGCGAAAACCGGAAGCGTTCGATCGATACAGGCGCGGAGCAGTTTCTCGCCGGAAGGGACGAAAGGGAAAATCTCCGGTTCAAGCACCGAGGCGTCGCTGGCGCCACCGACGAAAAGAGCGTCGTAGCCATCGACAATGTCGGGGGAGAAATGCGGATAATCGAAGACGTTGTGGATATCGATCTGGGCCGGGGCCAGGCCGCTGTAATCGGAGAAGCTTTCGTACTCCTCGCGCCGGACTTGCGGATCGCGTCGGATCTGTAGCAACAAAACCCGCAAATCGCTTTTCTGTTTCACCTTCGCCCTCCGATCAATTCGATAAAAAACCCTGAATTTATATCACAATAACGAACATCCGAAAAGACCTGTCAGCCCGGTTCATCCCCGAAAACCCTGATTTCCTCGATCAGGCGATGATGCTGAACGGCACGCTCCGGATCAGGATCCTCACTAACCGTAACCGCTTCGATTATTCCGATGTAGGATTGTGGCAAATTGTGGTGCCTGGCCCCGAGCAGGACCAGTTCACGATACCAGTCGAACGGTACCTGGGAAGGGTCGCGCCGTTCAGGTCTTGCCAGATAGGTCATCACCTCGAGCGGCTGCTGCCGGTAACTGATCGTCCGCTGCAGGCAGGCGTAGCCGGGCCCTTCGGCCACATCGAGATCCGGCTTTTCAGAGGCCGCTATGCTGTAGAGAACACCCCAGGCCCGGTCTTCCGGATCGCCGGTCTCGACCAGATCGCATTTGCCCGACCCGTCCATGCCGACCTTGTGAAAGGCGAGCCGGAACCCGGGCAGATCAACGACGCCGAGCAGACGACAGCTCGGCACCCTTTGCCGCAGGCGAAGCGGGTGAAGATTGGAGCCGTAGGCGAGGTAAACGATCTCCGACATCTTTGCTTCCTATTTTCCTTTTGCGGCGTGCCGTAGTAAAAAGCAGTGGTGGATGCGCTGATTCCGCTTGAAATCCTCCGGGATCGAGCGGGCGGTGATATCTTTCATCACGGCCTGCGGCAGGGCGTCACTGTCGAAGCGGAAACGGCGAGAATTGGTCGAGAAGACCAGGTCGCCCCCTTTAGAAAGCAGGCGCATGGCTGCAGACAAAAGCGATACGTGATCGCGCTGGACGTCGAAGGTCTCCTCCATCCGCTTGGAATTGGAGAAGGTCGGCGGATCGATGAAGATCAGGTCGTACTCCCCCTCCTGCTGCTGCAGCCATTCGACGCAGTCTGCCTGGATCAGCCGGTGGTGCTCACCGCTGAAGCCGTTCAGCTCGAGATTGCGCCGCGCCCAGTCGAGGTAGGTGTTCGACATATCGACGCTGGTCGTTTCCAGGGCGCCGCCGAGGGCGGCATGCACGGTGGCACTGCCGGTATAGGCAAAGAGATTGAGAAAGCGCCGATCCCGGGCCATCTCGCCGATCATCTGTCGCACCGGGCGGTGGTCGAGAAACAGGCCGGTGTCGAGGTAATCAGTCAGATTGACCAGCAGCTTCGCCTCCCCCTCGGCAACCTCAAGGAATTCACCTTCCTTCCCCTGGCGTCGGTACTGATCGCTTCCTCGCTGGCGCTGGCGCACCTTGACCACGATCTGTTCGCGCGGCACCGACAGGACCTCGGGCAGCACCTCGATGATATCTTCGAGCCGACGTCGCGCGTCCGCTTCGTCGATCGTCGACGGCGGCGCATACTCCTGCAGATGTACCCAGCCATCGTACAGATCGACGGCGACCGCATACTCCGGCATGTCGGCATCGTAGACGCGGTAGCAGCTGATCCCGTTTTTGCGGGCCCACTTGCCGAGCCGCTTGCAGTTCTTGCGCAGGCGGTTGGCAAACATCTCCGCTCCGGCGGTCGAAGCGATCGGACGATCATCCCCCCCTTTCGACACGGGCGCTACCTGTTCCAGGGGAATTGTAAAATGCAGCAGCTGACACTCAAGGGCACCGTTGAAAAATTGCGTTGATCTTTCCGGGCGCAGGCCGATGGCAAAACCGAGCTGCTGATCGCTGGTCAGAATCGCCGCGTGCCAGCCGGTAAAGTCGGTTTGCAACCGCTCACCGATCCGGGTGTACAGGGAACGCAACCTCTTCCTCTCCCCCAACCGTTCGCCGTAGGGCGGATTGGAAAGGACCAAGCCGTTCGTCTCGCCGGTCGGGAAGTAATCCTGCTTCGATTCGAGCGCTTTTTTTTCAAAATGGACGACCTTATCAAGCCCGGCCGCGGCGGCATTGACGAGGGCATTGCGCACCGCCAGGCCGTCGGCATCGTAACCGACGATCCGCGGGACCCTGGCCTGGGCGGCTTCCCGTCGTGATTCTGCCTCGGCAACGAGCCGTGCCCAGAGACCGGGATCGTGCTGCTTCCAGCCCATGAACCCGAAGCGGTCGCGCAACAGTCCCGGTGCGACATCCCCGGCGAGCAAGGCCGCCTCAATCACCAGGGTGCCGGAGCCGCACATCGGATCGCAGAATGCCCCGCCCTTATCGGCAATGGCCGTCCAGTCGGCATCGAGCAGTATCGCCGCGGCCAGGTTCTCCTTCAGCGGCGCTTCGCCGGTCTGCTGACGATAGCCCCGCCGGTGCAGGCTGTCGCCCGAAAGATCGAGCGCCAAGCTCCCCTGCTGACGGCGCAAATGGAAGTTGATCCGAATATCGGGGTTACGGGTATCGATCGACGGTCTTTCACCGCAGCGATCACGAAACCGATCGACAATGGCGTCCTTGATCTTCAACGCGACATAATGGGAGTGGGTCAAGGGGGAGGCGACCAGGGTGGCGTCAACGGCGAAGGTCTGCCCGACCTCGAAATGCTCCTCCCAGGGGAAATCGTAGCAGGCCCGGTACAGCATCTCCTCGTCAGAAACCCGGAACAGCTGCAACTGCAGTAGGATCCGGCTCGCCAGGCGCGACCAGAGGCAACAGCGATAAGCGGTTTCGAGGTCCGCCTGAAAAGAGACGCCAGCGCGGACCTTGCGCATCTTTTCCGCCCCGAGCGATTTCAGCTCTTTGAGCAGTTGTGACTCCACCCCCTTGGGGACGGATGCGAACAGGTCATACCGCATTAACCGGCAATGCCTTTCGTCTTGTCGGCCAAGACGGAGCGGATCTCCTCGACACAGCGATAGGGTATCTTCAGGTTGCCGCGACCGCTGCCGATCTTGATATCGCCCTTGGAATCGCCATGGAAATCGGAACCGCCGGTGACGACGAGGTTGCGCTTGCGCGCTTCGCTGATCTCCCAGTCGATCTCCTCATTACTGCCGCCGGAATTGTACGCCTCGATCCCGTCGAGACCGAGTTCGACGAAGGTATCGAACATCTTGGTGAGCAGCTTACGGTCCGAAGAGATAAAGGGCGGGTGGGCCAAAACGGCGACGCCCCCCGCCTGGTGGATCAGATCGATCGCCTCGGCGATCGGGAAGAACCTTTTATCAACATTACAAGGGACGAGGTAACGCTTGAACGCCTCGTCGGCGTCGGCGACATGCCCCTGTTCGACCAGTTCCATTGCGATATGGGGGCGCCCGATAGCACCAGCTGCCCGCGCCTGCACGTTTGCAATTGACAACGGCGCACGCCCTTCCTGCTCGAGCTTCTCATTGACCCGCTCGACGATCATGACATTCCGGTTGCTCCGAAAGTCACGAAATTCCTGTAGCGCCGCCTTCAACTCCGGGTGACGGTGATCGAAACCGTAACCGAGCAGGTGGATATCCTGGTAATCCTCCCAGACCACCGAGAGCTCAACGCCGGTCAGAATCTCGACGCCGAATTCTTCTCCGGCCTGCAGCGCATCGTCGGTGCCGTCGATCATGTCATGATCGCATATCGAGGCCGCCTTCAGTCCAGCTGCAGCGACCCGGCGGATCACCTCAGCCGGCGGATAGGTGCCGTCGGAAAAATTACTGTGCAGGTGCAAATCAACCATCTCTTTCATTTGAAATCCCTTTTCTATTTATCCAACATTTATCGTACATCGAAATGTCTTTTCACTCGGAGGGGCATCATAGCACGAGCCGTGGCGATGAGAACAGGCCTTGCTTGACCGTTCGCTACATTTCCGTGTAGATTGAATCGCCTTTTATTGCCGATGAATAATCGGAAGAAATGTTAGCCACCAAGTCACCAAGGACACCAAGAAAATCAAAATCTGTTTTTTAACGCAAAGACGCGGAGACGCAGAGAAAATCAAAAAGCTACGTTTAAGGTTAAAATCAAAAACTTAAAGCAAATAAGGTTTTTGTTTTCCCCACTAAAGAGATTCATTATTTTCGTTTGTCGACTTTCTTCGCGCCTTTGCGGCTTTGCGTGAGACAAGCCTTTAGGTGTTGGCTTTACTTAGTGTTCTTGGTGCCTTGGTGGCAATAATCCTTTATTTAAGCCATAGACCGTTTTTTAAGCCGGAGAATTGATGCAGCCACTTCTCGATATCCGCAACCTGAAAACCTACTTCCACACCGACAAAGGTGTGATCAAGGCGGTCGATGATATATCGTTCTCCCTGGTCAAGGGCGAGACTCTCGCCCTGGTCGGGGAATCGGGCTGCGGCAAATCGGTTACCGCGCTCTCCCTGCTCCGCCTGGTCCCGCCACCGGGAAAAATTGTCGGTGGCGAGATCCTGTTCGACAACACCAACCTGTTGCTGCTCCCGGAAAACGACATGCGCCGCATCCGCGGCAACAGGATGTCGATGGTCTTCCAGGAGCCGATGACGGCCCTCAACCCTGTGTTACGGATCGGCGACCAGATCGCGGAAATCCTGCAACTTCACAAGGGGCTCGAGCGGAACCAAGCGCTGGAGCGATCGGCCGAACTGCTGGCGGAAGTCGGCATCCCCGACCCGGAACAGCGACTGCGCGACTATCCGCATCAGCTCTCGGGAGGGCTGCGTCAGCGGGTCATCATCGCCATCTCCCTCGCCTGCCGACCGGAGATATTGATCGCCGATGAACCGACCACCGCCCTCGACGTCACCATCCAGGCGCAGATCATGGATCTACTCGGTCGCCTGCGCGACGAGAACGAAATGGCGCTGTTGCTCATCACCCACGACCTCGGGGTCGTCGCCGAATCGGCCGACCGGGTTGCGATCATGTATGCAGGTCTGATCGTCGAGCAAGCAACTGTTGTCGACCTGTTCGAACACGGCTCACACCCGTACACACTGGGACTGCTCGCCAGCGTGCCCCGGCTCGGAGGGAAGAAGGGGCGTCTGACCCCGATCAGCGGTCAGGTCCCGCCGCCACTGGCGAGGCCCTCCGGCTGCCCGTTCCGCAACCGCTGCCCGGAAGCTTTCGACCGCTGTGCCGAAGCCTGTCCCGAACTGAAGGAGTTATCACCGGGGCACCTGGTCCGTTGCTGGAGGCGCACATGAAGCCGCTGCTCGAAATCAAAAACCTCAGTAAGAGTTTTCGCCTCACTTCCAAGGCTCCGGGCGGCAAGTCCGTATCACTCAAGGCGGTCGACGATATCTCGTTTTCGATCTTTCCCGGAGAAACCCTCGGCCTGGTCGGGGAATCGGGCTGCGGCAAGTCGACCACCGGCAAGCTCGTACTTCGGCTTATCGAAGCCGACTCGGGTTCCGTTACTTTCGACGACAAAGAGATCGGCAAACTCTCTTCTGCGCAGCTCCGGGCGGAGCGGCGCAACCTGCAGATGATCTTCCAGGATCCTTACTCATCGCTCAATCCACGCATGCGGGTTCGACAAATCCTGGCGGAGCCGCTACAGCTGCACGGACTTGATAAAAACGGACGAACCCTGCAGGAAGAGCTGTCCCACCTGCTGGAGACGGTCGGTCTCGATGCCAGCCACCTCGACCGCTATCCGCACCAGTTCTCCGGCGGTCAGCGCCAGCGGATCGGCATCGCCCGCGCCCTGGCAGTCAAACCGAAGCTGATCGTCGCCGACGAGCCGGTCTCGGCGCTCGACGTTTCGATTCAGGCTCAGGTGATCAACCTGATGCAGGATATCCAGCAGCAGTTCGGCTTGACCTATCTCTTCATCGCCCACGACCTGGCGGTGATCGAGCATATCTGTGACCGGGTCGCCGTCATGTACCTCGGACGGATCGTCGAGATCGCACCGGCCGAAAAAATCTATGGTTCAACCCAGCACCCCTATACCGAGGCACTGCTGGCAGCGGTGCCGCGCCCCGACCCGAAGAGAGAGAGAACCCATCAGCCGCTCCAGGGAGAAGTCCCGTCTCCGGTCAACCCACCATCCGGCTGCCACTTTCATCCGCGCTGCCCCTATGCCCAGAATATCTGCCGAACCCAGTCGCCGGAATTGAGTGAAAAAGCCCCTAAGCACCTGGCCGCCTGTCATTTCAGCCACAAGATCGCATCCCAATCCCGAACCGATCAGACAACATCGCAATAAATGGCTGATTTCAGCCACGACGTGACAAAATTGTGCACATATTGTGGCAGAAACGCCGCAATATCCTCCGTTTTTGCACTGACCCATTATTTTCAAAAGACATGATCGCCGCCAAACTGGTCTGACCATTTACCCGTAACACCTTGACTTAATGAGACTTTCAAGTCGAACAAACAATTTTTCATCCCAAAATACCAGATTTGGCATAGGCATTGCTTTTAATTAAAAAACATGAAACGGGGATAGACTCATTCCAACAACCGAAAAGCTTCCCCTTTACGCCGTCACGGGACCTCTCTCCCCCGGACGGCGTTTTTTTTTGTTCATTATCTCAATCAAACTATTTATCGCCACCAAGTCACCAAAGGCTCCAAAACAGACAAAACCTAAAGGCTTATCTCACGCAAAGACGCGAAGGCGCGAAGAAAGTCGATAAACGAAAAAAGTAAAACCCATTTTGGGGTTAAAACCAAACCCTGACTTGTTTCAAGTTTTTGATATTAACCTCAAGCAGATTTTTGGTTCTCTCTGCGCCTCTGCGTTAAAATAGATTTTGAATTTCTTAGAGCCCTTGGTGGCCAACATTTTTGATTTTCCATCCGTTTACCGACCGCCCAAACACACGGTGAGGCAATGGATTTGACGAACCAACCTCTTTTAGATACATTGTGCACCGTATTGACCTGTAGCCTTGGGGGAAGGCGGACAGATAACAGCCAGCCACCCTCGTAACGGGTGGCTTTCTATTTTCATCTCAGAACAGTGCAACACCTGAATCTGTGCAGGAACTTAAAAATGCTGCAATTCCATATTAACACCGAAAAATGCACGCGTTGCGGACTCTGCATCGATGATTGCCCGGCCAGCATCATCGAATTTAACGACGACAACCTCCCGACCATAACCGTGAAGAAACAGGACAGCTGCTACAAGTGTCAACATTGTCTGGCCATTTGCCCAACGGCGGCCTTATCGATTCTCGGTCACGATCCGTTGCAGAGCCGCTCACTGATCGACGCACTGCCGGACCCGGACCGGCTCGAAACTCTGATCCGGGGCCGGCGTTCGGTTCGCCGGTACCGTGATGAGGACCTCGATCCGGCCCTGATACGGAGTCTTCTTGATACTGCCTGGCAGTCCCCGACCGGCGTTAACGATCGCCGTGTCCGGTTCAGCCTGATCGACAGACGGGAAGAACTCGATATCTTTCGCAAGGAGACCTATGAAGCCCTCGGCAGACTGGCCACAGCTGACAAACTACCGGAGGAGAGAAAGTTTTTTGCCGGGATCGTCAACCGATGGCAGGAACAAGGCATTGACATCATCTTTCGTGGCGCCCCGCACCTGCTGGTCGCTTCGGCTCCACGTGATGCCGCGACACCACTGCCTGACTGCCTGATCTCCCTTGCCTACTTCGAACTCTTTGCCCAGAGTCTCGGCGTCGGCACTGTCTGGAACGGCCTATTCAAGTGGACCATTGACGAACTCGTGCCACAACTCAGGCAACGGCTGAACATTCCTGATCAGCACCTCATCGGCTATGCCATGGCATTCGGCAAACCGGCCATACAGTACGAACGGACCATCGACCACGGACCAGCCGAAATTGCCCGGTTCAAGGGATAGGGTTAAGACAGCCAGCCGCCCGGCAGGAAGCCGTTTTTTATCGACTAAAAGAGCCGGCTTGGCTATCATATAAACTTAATTTAATATTTCGGTTTTCGCTTTAACTGAAAGCGATTTCAAAACCTTTTAACGACAAGAGCCAGTATGGCACCCAGACGGACCAAATCCGGAATCGGCGTTACGACGCTCGAGGACATCTCTGCCCTGATCCTGCAATCGCACGACCTCGACGAGACCCTGCGCAATATCGCCCAGCTTGTCGCGAAGCAGATGCGAACCGACGTCTGTTCGATCTACCTGCTCGATACCGACGACAAGACCCTGCGTCTGCGGGCTTCAAAAGGTCTTTCCAAGCGGGCAATCGGCAAAGTCACGATGCAGATCGGCGAGGGTCTGACCGGAATGGCGGCCAGGGAACGCCGGGCCGTTGCCATCCAGGAACCGGAAAGCCATCCGCAGTATCGCTACTTCAAGGAGACCGGCGAGGAGAAATTCCACTCATTCCTCGGCATCCCTCTGTTCGACCGCAAGGCGCCGCTCGGCGTCATCGTCCTGCAGACCAAGGAGACCCGCCAGTTCAGCGATGAAGAAATCAGTGCCCTGACCACCATCGCCTTCCAGATAACATCGATCGTTATCAATGCCCGCCTTCTCGACCGCATCCACCAACAGGAGTTGGAGACGAGTCGGGTCAGCCGGGAACTGGAAATCGCCCGGGAGCACATCCCGGAACAGGAGGAAGAGAGCGGAGTCGTCGACCAGGCCGTCATGCGCGGCACTGTTGCCTACCCGGGGGTCGCAATCGGCCAGGCCAACATTCTTGAAGAACGGCTCGGTTTTTCCGACATTCTCGACGAAGGGGACATCGATGAGGAGACGGAACTGGAGCGGCTCGAAGACAGTCTCGAGAAAACCCGCATCCAGACCATCTTTCTCGAAAAGAGAGTCGCCGAGCGGCTCTCCGAAAGCGACGCCTCGATCTTTCACACCCACCTGATGATCCTCGAAGACCGGAGCTTCATCCAGAAAATGGAGGATGAGATCCGCAAAGGGCACGGCGCACCGTACGCTCTGGAGAAGGTGGTCAACGAGTATATCAAGGCTTTCGAGCGTATGGATGATGCCTACCTGCGTGAGCGTGCGGCCGACATGGAAGATATCGGCCGGCGGCTGCTCGCCAACATGGTCGGCGAGGAGAAAAACATCCTCCACCTGAAGCATTCCGGCATCCTGGTTGCGCGCCAGATTCTCCCCTCCGACATGGCCGCTCTCGACCACGCCCAGATCACCGGCATCGTCACCGAGGCGGGTGAAAAAAACTCCCATGCCGTAATCATGGCGAAGTCACTCGGCATACCGGCCCTGGTTGGAGTCAAGGGAATCCTGCACAATCTGGCCCCGGATGACAGGCTTATTCTCGATGCCAACTCGGGGACCCTCTACATCAACCCCGAGCAGACCGTTATCGATGAATACGAACGCCTCGAAGAGGATCAGGGGAAGGAACTGACGCGGCTGGCCAAGTTCCGTGATCGCCCGGCGCAAACCGCCGACGGGGAAGAGATAACGCTACGCGCCAACATCGGCCTGATCAGCGACATCCCGGTCGCGCTGCGTAACGGGGCCGAAGGGGTCGGCCTTTACCGGACAGAGTTCCCCTACATGACCCGGGCCGACTTTCCGGACCGGCTCGACCAGTACAAGCTCTACAGCAAGGTCATCAACGGGTTCGAGGGGAAACCGGTCACGGTCAGGACCCTCGATATCGGCGGCGACAAGGCGCTCCCCTACTTTACTCCACCGAACGAGGACAATCCGTTCATGGGCTGGCGTTCGGTGCGGGTTTCACTCGACAACCGCGACATCTTCCGGACCCAGATTGAAGCGATCCTGATGGCCGGTATGCATGGACCGGTGAAGCTCCTGCTACCGATGATATCGAGTATGGAGGAGTTGATGGCCTGCAAGGAGGTCGTCGACGAGGCGAGTAAAAACCTGCTGAATGAGGGGATTCTCTTTACCGAGGAGGTGCCGCTCGGGGTGATGATCGAAGTCCCGGCCGCGGTACGACTGGTCAAACGCTTCGCCGCCGAGGTCGACTTCTTCGCCCTCGGCACCAACGACCTGATCCAGTACCTGCTGGCGGCCGACCGTAACAACCCACTGGTCAGCAAGTACTACGACCCGCTCCATCCGGCCGTCCTGCAGGTCCTCAACGAGGTGACGACGGCCGCCGCCAATCTCGGCAAGGGGGTCTGCGTCTGCGGCGAACTCTCATCCGAACCGCTCAACCTGATTCCGTTGATCGGCATGGGAATCCGCGAATTCTCGATGCCGGCACCCTTTATCCCCCGGACCAAGGCTTTTCTCGAGACGTTGTCGATCGAAACCGCCCGACGTTCCGCCTGGGAAGTTCTCGAAATGGATACCAGCCGGGAGATCCGGGGACACCTCACCAAAGTACTTGAATCACTGAAAAAATAGGCTGGAAAAAGCTGTCGCCGACCAGCTACTATCCCAGCTGCCGCAACTGCCGGTCGTGCAGCCGGCCGAGGGCAGCGAGCGCCACGACGGCGCCGATCAGGGCGAGAAACATGTCGGACTGGGTATCCCAGACATAACCCTGGGTCCCGAGAAAGGAATCGGCAGCGGCCTCTGAAAAAAGGGCAACCCACCACTCGATCAGTTCGTAAAAAGCGCTGAAGCCGAGGCAAAAACAGACGATAAAGAAGTTTCGCCAGTTCCGGTTATTGAACACTTTGAAGCGGATAACGATCTCCCGCGTTACCAGGGCCGGGACGAAGCCCTGGGCGAAGTGCCCGAGCTTATCGTAGTTATTACGGCCCTGATCGAGCCCTTCGCGGATCCAGTCGAACAGCGGCACCTCGGCGTAGGTATAGTGCCCCCCCACCATCAAAATAATGCAGTGAACAAGAATCAGGATGTTGGCGAGCGGGGTCAGCGGAAAGGACTTGCGCGTCCAGGCCAGCAATCCGAAAGCGACCAGGGCCGGAAAGACCTCGAGAATCCAGGTATAGTAATCTTTCGGACTGATCGCCGACCAGACCAGTACGACAAAAAAAGTGGCGACCCAGAGGATTTGTCTTGTCATCGGATCGATACGACCGCGATCAGGCGACGGCGGAGACTTCGCCTTCGTCCCTGATGATCAGGACATAACCGTAATCGACCCCCTCATGAGTGGTCAGGGGCGATGCCGACAGGCTGAGGATACGGTTGTCACCGGTTGGAGAAACCCCTTCGAGCCGGTAGATCTCACCCTCGAAACGGGCCTTGATCATATCGTTGAACTTGGCCAGAGTCGCGTAACTGCCATCGGAACCGAGCTCGTCGAGACGCTTACCGACGATCGAATCATCGCAGCCGAAGATCTCCTTGGCCGCCTCGTTGACCTCGGCGACTTTCAGTTCATTGTCGGTGATAAAAATCCCCTCGCGTGCACAGCGGAAGAGCGCTTCGAGGCGCATCTTGAAGGTTTCGTTTTCCACAAGCAGTTTCTTGTGGTCGAGGGCCAGACGGGCCACGCGCAGCAGGTTTTCCTGCATGATCGGCTTGGGAATATAATCGAACGCTCCGTAGCGGACCGCCTCGGCCGCGGTCTCGACCTCGGGAGCCCCGGTGATCATAACAACCGGTGTCTGCAGCCCCTTCTCCCTCACCTCGCGCAGAATTTCGAGACCACTCTCACGCCCGAGCAGGATGTCGAGAAAGATAAGATCGAACTCCTGCTCCTGCAGAAGCTTCTTCCCTTCCTGCAGGCTGCTGGCGGTCGTCACGGTGTACCCTTCATCGGACAGGAAGCTGTCAAAGGTAAAGCGGATATTCTCCTCGTCATCAACAACCAGTATTCGCGATATCATCGTCTCATCTCCTGTATTCTAAGTGGATTACACAAAAAGGTTTTCATTCAAGCTCATAAACAGCGGTTACGCTGGCCCGTACCGTAACATCTCCCGCCATCATCGGCGGCTCGCTTGTCGCCATCGCCGCCTCGGCCATGAACCGGCCGCGCACAACGGGCGGTTCAGCCCGGGCACTGTCGATATTCAATGTCAGGATGCGACCCAGCTTGACCTCGGCCGCGTCGGCCAGAACCGTCGCATCGAGCCGTGCCTTCTCCATCGCGATGCGGATCGCTTCACGTCGGTAAGCGGTCGGGTCGGCCAGGTCGAAGGAGAGCCCCGATACCTGGTTGCCGCCGGCATCGACCGCCGCCGCCACAAACTTGCCGACGCGGTCGAGATTTCCGGTCTGAACCTGCAGCCGGTTGGTTACGCTGAAACCGACGATCTGCGGCCGCCATTCAGCAGAGGCCTGGCGCGGCCGCTGACTCCAGCGGGGACTGATCGTAAACTGCCCGGTTTTCATCTCTTTTTCGTCGAGACCGGCCCGGGCAAGCGCAGTCAGCACTCTCTCCATCGCCTCGTTATTGGCGTTCAGGGCCCGCTCCGACGATTCGTCCTCGGTCACCACCGCCAGGCTGAACAGAGCCTGATCGGCCGGGACCTGCAGTTCGGCGTTTCCGCGCACGGACAACGTTGCGGTGTCAGCACCGAGCGCAGCCGAACCGACGAAAAGGAAAAGCAGAGATAGCAGCGGTATCAATCTGAGCACTGAAGACTCCTTGCGATGATTGCAATATTTTCCAAGATATCAGAGCGGTTCGAGGTTGACAACATTTCTTCCGGCTTCCGGTTATCATTTTACATGCAAATTCAGTATATTTGGCGAAAACAACAAAAGGCCGGTGCGACAGCACCGGCCTTTGACTCAGCATATATGATACGACTTACTTGAGCGCGACGATCTTCTCAAGACTCTGCTGCAGGATAGCGAGTTTCTCTTCCGCCTCCTTGAGTTTGCCCCGGTCCTTCTCCAGCACCTGGGGCGGGGCATTGGCAACGAACTTCTCGTTGGCAAGCTTCTTGTTGAAGAAATCGACATCCTTCTGCACCTTGGCGATTTCCTTGCCCAGCCGCTTCTCTTCCTCGTCGATATCGACCAGTCCGGCCAGCGGAAGGAGGATTTCGATGTCGCCGGCGACCTGGGTCGCCGCCTGCTCCGGCTTGTCGATGCCGACCCCCATCTGCAGATCACCGATCCGGGCGAGAGAGCGAATATACCCTTCTCCCTCCTGCAGGATCTCGAGTGATGCGGCGCTCTTGCAATCGAGCAGGGCATCGACCTTGCGGCTCGGCGCGACATCCATCTCGCCCCGGATATTGCGGACCGCCCTGATCACGTCCATGACCAGTTCCATGCGGGCAGCACCTTCTTCGTCGGTCGGGAGATCGGCTCCCGGATAGGACGCCTGCATGAGGAACGCTGCCGGTCTGTTGCCGGGCAGCACCTGCCAGATCTCCTCGGTGATAAACGGCATGAACGGGTGCAGCAGGCGCAGCAGCCTTTCGAGCACGGTGAACAGGACCGCCTGGGCCCGGCTCTTGACTTCCGGGTCATCACCGTAGAGGTCGTCCTTGATCAACTCGATATACCAGTCACAGAATTCATGCCAGGTAAAGCTGTACAGGACCGAGGCGGCATCGTTGAACTTGTAATCGGTCAACGCCGCATCGAGCTTGGCGGCAGTCTCGTTGAGACGGGTCAGGATCCAGCGATCGGCCTGCGACAGCTCAAGCCGGGAGAGATCGATCGTGGCCGGGTCGAACCCTTCGAGGTTCATCAGGGCGAAGCGGCTGGCGTTCCAGAGCTTGTTGGCGAAGTTGCGGTAGCCGGCGATCCGATCGGTCGACAGCTTGATATCGCGACCCATGGCGGCGAAGGCGGCCAGGGTGAAGCGGAACGCATCAGCGCCGTAATCGTCGATGACGTGGAGCGGGTCGATCACGTTCCCCTTGCTCTTGCTCATCTTCTGCCCTTCGGCGTCACGGACCAGAGCATGGATGTAGACATCCTTGAACGGCACCTCGCCCATGAACTTGAGCCCCATCATCATCATCCGGGCGACCCAGAAGAAAAGGATATCGAAGCCGGTAACGAGGCAACTGGTCGGGTAGAACTTCTTCAGGGTTGCACTCTGATCGGGCCAGCCCATGGTCGAAAACGGCCAGAGCGCCGAGGAGAACCAGGTGTCGAGGACGTCGGTCTCCTGGTGGATGTTCTGGCTGCCGCACTCTGTACAGGCCGTCACATCCTCACGTGCAACCGAGATATGATCGCAGTCGTCGCAGAACCAGGCCGGGATCCGATGCCCCCACCAGATCTGGCGGCTGATGCACCAGTCCTGGATATTGAACATCCACTCGTAGTAAGTCTTCTCCCACTGCTCCGGGACGATGCGGGTATCACCCTCCTGCACCGCCTTGATCGCCTCTTCGGCGAGCGGCTTGACCGCGACGTACCACTGCTTGCTCATGTACGGCTCGATGACCGTCTTGCAACGGTAACACTCACCGACCGCATTGCCGTAATCGTCGATCTTCTCCAGCAGGTCGCGTCCTTCGAGGTCGGCAACGACGTTGGCCCGCGCCTCGTAGCGCTCCTG
>PKTZ01000178.1 GCA_002868925.1 Desulfuromonas sp.
GATCGCTGCCGTCAATGTCGTCTTGCCGTGGTCAACATGACCAATCGTGCCTATGTTGACATGCGGCTTTGTTCTTTCAAATTTCTCTTTGGCCATTGTAAATGCTCCTTACTCTTGTATTAACCTTTAGATTTTTCAATAATTTCTTCTGCAATGGAAGACGGGACCTGCTCATAGTGGTCAAACACCATGGTATAGGTGGCGCGGCCCTGAGTCGCACTCCGAACATCCGTTGCATAACCAAACATGTTTGCCAGCGGCACGTGAGCATTGATCACCTGAGCACCACCGCGCATATCCATACCCATGACCTTACCACGGCGACTCGAGAGGTCGCCCATGACATCACCCATGTACTCTTCCGGGACAACGACTTCAACCGCCATCATCGGTTCAAGGATGACCGGCTTGGCTTTCATAGCACCATCCTTGAAGCCCATCGACCCGGCGATCTTGAAGGCCATTTCCGAAGAGTCAACCTCATGGTAGGAACCGTCGAAGCAGGTAACCTTGACGTCAACAATCGGATAACCGGCGAGGACGCCATTTACAGCAGCCTCTTCAGCACCCTTGCCGACAGCCGGGATGTATTCCTTCGGAATGACACCGCCCTTGATCTGGTCAACGAACTCGAAACCACCGCCCGGCTCGAGCGGTTCAATGCGGAGGTGACAATCACCATACTGACCACGACCACCCGACTGGCGTGCAAACTTGCCCTGAACCTCGACCATCTGGGTGATGGTTTCACGGTAGGCAACCTGCGGCGCACCGACGTTGGCTTCAACCTTATACTCACGCTTGAGGCGATCGATAATGACTTCAAGATGCAGTTCGCCCATACCGGAAAGGATCGTCTGACCGGTTTCTTCGTCCGTATGGACACGGAGGGACGGGTCTTCCTGCAGCAACTTACCAAGTGCAGTACCGAGCTTTTCCTGGTCGCTCTTGGTCTTCGGTTCAATAGCAATATGAATAACCGGCTCGGGGAATTCCATCGCCTCAAGCAGGCTTTGCTCTTTCGGATCACAGAGGGTGTCTCCAGTGGTCGTACTCTTCAGACCAACTGCGGCAACAATGTCACCAGCATAAACCTGGGTCACTTCCTCGCGCTTGTTAGCGTGCATTTTCAACAAACGACCGAAACGTTCCTTTTTGCCTTTGGTCGAGTTGATGATGTGGGCGCCGGACTCGGCAATACCGGAGTAAATACGGATAAAGGTCAACTGACCGACAAACGGGTCAGTCATGACCTTGAAAGCCAGAGCGGCAAATGGGCCGTCATCATCGGCCGGGCGGGTCAACTCTTCGCCGGTATCCGGATCAACACCGGAGATCGGTTTAACATCAATCGGCGACGGCATGTAATCAACAACCGCGTCGAGAAGAGTCTGGACACCCTTATTCTTGAAAGCGGAACCGCAGAGCACCGGGTTGATGTCAAGACGCAGGGTCGCGCCGCGAATACCGGCCTTGATCTCCTCAACCGTCAACTCCTCGCCACCGAGGTATTTCTCCATCAGCTCCTCGTCGTTGGCGCTGATCTCTTCGAGCATCATCTCGCGGGCCGCTTCGGCTTCAGCGACAAGCTCTTCCGGGATCTCGGCAACTTCATATTTAGCGCCAAGAGCCTCGTCGGCCCAGACGATCGCCTTCATTTCGACGAGGTCGATAATGCCCTTGAAATAATCTTCTTTGCCAATGGGGAGTTGGATCGGCACCGGGTTGGCGCCGAGACGGTCTTTGATCATTTCGACGCCACGATTAAAATCAGCGCCGATACGGTCCATTTTATTTATGAATGCGATTCGCGGAACCCCGTACTTGTCGGCCTGGCGCCAGACAGTCTCCGACTGCGGCTCAACCCCGCCGACCGAACAGAATACGGCGACAGAGCCATCCAGAACCTTGAGCGAACGCTCGACCTCGATAGTGAAGTCAACGTGCCCGGGGGTATCGATAATATTGATGCGGTGATCTTTCCAGGTACAGGTAGTCGCAGCCGAGGTGATGGTAATACCACGCTCCTGCTCCTGCTCCATCCAGTCCATGGTGGCAGCACCATCGTGAACTTCACCGATCTTGTGGGAGACACCGGTATAATAGAGGATACGCTCGGTCGTCGTCGTTTTGCCGGCGTCGATGTGCGCCATGATACCGATGTTACGATTTTTTTCGAGTGCTACTTTGCGTGCCACTGTCTTAAGACCTTCCCAATTCCTTAATTAAACGTTGTTACCAGCGGTAATGAGCGAAGGCCTTGTTGGCTTCGGCCATGCGATGCGTATCTTCTTTCTTCTTGACCGAAGAGCCGCGATTATTGGCAGCATCGAGAAGCTCACCGGCAAGTTTTTCCTGCATCGTCTTCTCGGCACGCGAACGGGCGTAACTGATGATCCAGCGCATCGCCAGTGCGTTACGACGGTCAGAGCGAACCTCAACCGGAACCTGGTAGGTCGAACCACCGACGCGACGCGACTTAACCTCGACCACCGGACGGATATTCTCAATCGCCTTTTTGAACATCTCGAGCGGGCTGTCATCGCCGCGCTGCTCAAGCAGATCAAAGGCACCGTAAACAATCTTCTCAGCGGTGCTGCGCTTGCCGTCGAGCATCAGGTTATTAATGAACTTGGCAACCAGTCGATCGTTGAATTTCGGATCCGGCAGGATCTCGCGCTTAGGTACTTCTCTTCTTCTTGGCATAACGTCCTCTCAGACTCAGTGATTCTTTACTTCGGCCGTTTGGCCCCGTACTTGGAGCGGCCCTGGCGACGATCCTGAACTCCGGCAAGGTCAAGGGAACCACGCACGATGTGATAACGCACACCCGGCAAGTCCTTAACACGGCCGCCACGGATCAGGACAACGGAGTGCTCCTGAAGGTTGTGGCCAACGCCCGGGATATAGGAAGTGACGACCATCCCATTGGTCAGGCGTACACGGGCAACCTTACGCAGTGCCGAGTTCGGCTTCTTCGGGGTTGTCGTGTAAACACGGGTACACACCCCGCGCTTCTGAGGGTTCTCCTGAAGCGCCGGCGCCGTCGACTTTTTAACTTTTCTCTTGCGACCCTTACGGATCAACTGATTGATAGTCGGCATTAATTCATCTCCCGAAAATCGCTATTCATAAAGTAAAAGAACAAAAGTTTCCCTGCGAGTCTTTCCTCGCGGAAAACTCGCCGAATTTATCAACACACCCTCCCCTTGTCAAGGACTTTTTTCAGGGGAGGAAATTAATTTTATTTCAGCTGCTAAAGTGGCTTATTCGACCGTCTCTTCATCCGGCTCATTGCCCTCGACAGCGGCCGTCGTCATCTCCTTCATTTCCTCGACGACCTCTGAATCAACACCTTCACCGACCAACTCGGGAAGCTCTTCCGGCTCCTCGATCAGCAGCTGGGCGCCGCGATATTTCATCACACCGGTTCCGGCCGGGATCAGGCGGCCCATGATGACGTTCTCCTTCAGCCCACGCAGACTGTCGGTCTTCCCTTCGATCGCGGCCTGGGTCAGAACCTTGGTCGTCTCCTGGAAGGAGGCGGCCGAGATAAACGACTCGGTCGAGAGCGACGCCTTGGTAATACCGAGCATCAACGGTTCACCGACCGCCGGTGCTCCACCTTCTGCGAGAACCCGCTGGTTTTCCTCTTCGAATGCGACCCGCTCAACCTGATCGTCGACCAGGAAACGGGTATCACCAACCTCCTTGATCTTGACCCGGCGCAGCATCTGGCGAACGATGGTCTCGATATGCTTATCGTTAATCTTGACCCCCTGCAGGCGATAGACCTCCTGCACCTCGTCGACGAGATACTTGGCGAGTTCTTTTTCGCCGAGGACACGGAGGATGTCGTGCGGGTTACTCGAGCCATCCATCAACGGCTCACCCGCCTTGACATGGTCACCCTCGTGGACACTGATATGCTTGCCCTTGGAGATCAGATATTCCTTCGATTCGCCGACTTCCGGGGTCACGATAACCTTGCGCTTCCCTTTCGAATCCTTGCCGAAGGAGACGGCACCGTCGATCTCCGAGATAACCGCGAACTCTTTCGGCTTGCGCGCCTCGAACAGTTCGGCAACACGCGGCAGGCCACCGGTAATATCCTTGGTCTTGGTGGTCTCGCGGGGGATCTTGGCGATGATATCACCGGCGCTGATTTCAGCATCTTCGGCGATGACGATATTGGCGCCGACCGGCAACATGTAGCGGGCCGGGTTACCGCTGGACAGCTTGGCCGTCTTGCCATCACTGTCCTTGAGCGAAATACGGGGCCGCTTGTCGGCCGCCTTCGACTCGATAATGACCTTGCGCGACAGGCCGGTCACGTCGTCGACCTGCTCTTCCATGGTGACCCCTTCGATCAGGTCGCCGAAGCGAACCGTACCATCGATTTCTGTGAGGATCGGCATGGTGAACGGGTCCCACTCGGCGAGCAGGTCACCCTTCTTGACTTTGTCCCCTTCGCCATGCGGCATCTGGGCACCATAGACGACGCCGTAACGTTCACGCTCACGGCCGGTCTCATCGACGATGGCGATTTCAGCATTCCGATTCATAACGATGTAGTGACCGGTACTGTTCCTGACCGTCTTCAGATCGATAAACTTCACGAGGCCGTCGAAGCGGGCCTCGAGTGTCGTCTGTTCCGCTTTTCGCGAGGCGGTACCACCGATATGGAAGGTCCGCATTGTGAGCTGCGTTCCCGGCTCACCGATCGACTGAGCAGCGATAACACCAACCGCCTCGCCGAGGTTGACCATGTGGCCCCGGGCCAGGTCGCGTCCGTAGCAGGTGGTACAGATACCGTGCTTGCTCTGACAGGTCAGAACCGAACGGATCTTGAGCTGCTCGATTCCGGCATCATCGATCTTCTTGACCAGCGCCTCGTCGATCTCCTGGTTCGCTTCGACCAGAACCTCGTCGGTAACCGGGTCGTGCACATCTTCGAGTGCCGTCCGACCGAGGATCCGATCGCCCAGCGGCTCGATGACCTCACCCCCCTCGGTCAGGGAGGAGACCTCGATCCCGTCGAGGGTGCCGCAGTCGTGCTCGGTGATGATCGCATCCTGGGCGACATCGACCAGACGACGGGTCAGGTAACCGGAGTTAGCCGTCTTGAGCGCGGTATCGGCCAGACCTTTACGTGCACCGTGGGTTGAAATGAAGTACTGCAGAACGGTCAGGCCTTCGCGGAAGTTCGCGGTAATCGGTGTTTCGATGATCTCACCCGAAGGCTTGGCCATCAAACCACGCATACCGGCGAGCTGGCGGATCTGCTGGGCGGAACCACGGGCCCCTGAATCGGCCATCATGTGGATGGCGTTAAAGGAGGGGACCTTGGCCTTCTTCTTGGTCTCCGGATCGACCAACTCGTCGACCGAGAGATTATCGAGCAGGATCTGGGCGATATCCTCGGTACACTTGGCCCAGATGTCGATGACCTTGTTATAACGCTCTCCGTCGGTAATCAGACCGTCGGTATACTGACTCTGGATCTCGGTCACCTCGGATACGGCCTGGTCGATATATTCCTGCTTGGTCTCAGGGATATGCATATCGTCGAGACAGATCGAAATACCGGCGTCGGTCGAGTAGCGATAACCGAACTGCTTCAGCTTGTCGGCAAGGATAACTGTCTCCTTGTTGCCGGCCAGGCGGAAGGCGACGTCGATCAGGTCGGCGACCTGTTTCTTGGCCAGCACCCGGTTGATATGTTCGAACGGAATGATCTCCGGAATGATCTCACGCAGAAGCACCCGGCCGACGGTGGTTTCGACCAGCTCCGGCTCGCGGTCGAGACCGGTGACCATACGCACCTTGATCTTGGCCTGGATATCGGCTTCGCCGGAATCGAATGCGATCCGGACCTCGTCCTCACTGGCAAAGACTTTGCCCGAACCCGGCACGAAGGCACGGTCGCGGGTCATATAGTAGAGTCCGAGGATCATATCCTGCGACGGCACGATGATCGGCTTGCCGTTCGCCGGAGACAGGATGTTATTGGTCGACATCATCAAAACCCGCGCTTCGATCTGACTTTCGATCGAGAGCGGCAGGTGGACGGCCATCTGGTCGCCGTCGAAGTCGGCGTTGAACGCGGTACAGACCAGCGGGTGCAGCTGAATCGCCTTACCCTCGATCAGGACCGGCTCGAACGCCTGGATCCCGAGGCGGTGCAGGGTCGGGGCCCGGTTGAGCATGACCGGATGTTCCTTGATCACCTCTTCCAGAACGTCCCAGACCTCCGACTTCTCCTTCTCGACCATCTTCTTGGCACTCTTGATGGTCGTACAGAAGCCCTTCTCCTCGAGTTTGTTGTAAATAAACGGCTTGAACAGCTCGAGCGCCATCTTCTTCGGCAGGCCGCACTGTTGCAGCTTCAGCTCGGGACCGACAACGATAACCGAACGGCCGGAGTAGTCGACCCGCTTACCGAGCAGGTTCTGGCGGAAACGGCCACCCTTACCCTTGAGCATATCGGAGAGCGACTTGAGCGGACGCTTGTTCGGACCGGTAATAGCACGGCCGCGGCGGCCGTTATCGAACAGAGCGTCGACCGACTCCTGCAGCATCCGTTTTTCGTTGCGGATAATGACTTCCGGAGCGCGCAGCTCCATCAGCCGCTTCAGCCGGTTGTTCCGGTTGATAACGCGACGATAGAGGTCGTTGAGATCAGAGGTGGCGAAACGACCACCATCGAGTGGAACCAGCGGCCGCAGCTCAGGCGGCAGCACCGGGATGACCTCGAGGATCATCCATTCCGGGCGATTACCGCTCTGCAGGAAGGCTTCGACGACCTTGAGCCGCTTCGATACCTTCTTCCGCTTCGCCTCGCTCTGCGCGTCCCGCATTTCGACCCGCAGGGTCGAAGCAAGCTCCTCGAGCTCGATGTCGATCAACAGTTCACGGACCGCCTCGGCGCCCATCCCGGCGCTGAACTGGCCGGCGAACTCTTCCATCGCCTCGCGGTATTTCTCGTCGGACAGGATCTGGCCACGCTGCAGGGTGGTATCCCCTTCGTCGAGCACGACATACGACTCGAAGTAGAGGATGCGCTCGACCTCTTTCAGGGTCATGTCGAGCAGGGTCGCGATCCGTGACGGCAGCGACTTGAGGAACCAGATGTGGGCAACCGGACAGGCGAGGTCGATATGACCGAGCCGCTCACGGCGTACCTTGCTCGGAATAACCTCGACGCCGCATTTCTCGCAGACGATGCCGCGATGCTTCATCCGCTTGTACTTGCCGCAGTTACACTCGTAGTCCTTGGTCGGACCGAAAATCTTGGCACAAAAGAGTCCGTCACGCTCCGGCTTGAAGGTCCGGTAGTTGATCGTCTCCGGTTTTTTAACTTCACCGAAAGACCGCTCCCTAACTTTATCGGGAGACGTGATGGAGAGCCGAATCGCGTTGAAATTCAAGGGATCTTTTGGCCGCTCAAACAAGCTATGGATATCTTCCAAGGTCCATCCTCCTTGTCGGATGAATTGTTCCGTTTATGTTTATTTATTCGTCGTCTTCTTCGAGCAGCTCGACATCGAGGCAGAGCGACTGAAGTTCCTTGAGCAAGACATTGAACGACTCGGGCAGTCCCGCCTCGAGCATATGCTTACCCTTAACGATCGATTCATATATACGGGTCCGACCGGCGACGTCGTCCGACTTGACGGTCAGGAATTCCTGCAGGGCATGCGCCGCGCCGTAGGCCTCGAGTGCCCAGACCTCCATCTCACCGAGACGCTGGCCACCAAACTGGGCCTTACCGCCGAGCGGCTGCTGGGTGACGAGGCTGTAGGGGCCGATACTCCGGGCGTGGATCTTGTCGTCGACCAGGTGGTGCAGCTTGAGCATGTACATGATGCCGACCGTGACCTTCTCCTTGAACGCTTCACCGGTCTTGCCGTTGTACAGGACCATCTGGCCACTCTCTGGAACGTTGGCCTGAGCCATCGATTCCTTCATCTGCTCTTCGGTCACCCCTTCGAAAACCGGGGAGGCCATCGGCACACCGTTGCTGAGCCGGCCGGTCAACGCCTTGAGCTCATCTTCGTTCAGCTTCTCGATGAAGGCGTTCAGCTCCTTGTTGTTGCCGTAGACCTCCTTGAGATGCTTCTTCATCTTGGTGGAGCTGTAATTCTGGTCGAGATACTCCTGGATCTGCTGACCCAGGCCGCGGGCGGCGAGCCCGAGGTGGGTCTCGAGGATCTGCCCGACGTTCATACGTGACGGGACGCCGAGCGGGTTGAGGACGATCTCGACCGGGGTGCCGTCAGCCATGTAAGGCATATCCTCTTCCGGCAGAATGCGCGAAAGGACACCCTTGTTACCGTGCCGACCGGCCATCTTGTCACCGACCTGCAGCTTGCGCTTGATGGCGACATAGACCTTGACCATCTTGATTACGCCCGGCGGCAGGTCATCGCCACGCTTGAGCTTTTCAATCTTGTCGGTGAACACACCTTTGATCAGCTCTTCACGCTCTTCGAGCCGCGACAGAACCGTCGCCGCCTTCTCTTCGATTTCGCTCGCCTTGCTCAGAGAAATTTCCTTGAGGTAGACAAACGGAACGTTATCGAACATCTCTGCGGTGATCTCCTTGCCCTTGCTGAGGAGGGTCTCGCCGGTCTGGCTTTTCAGAATGGTCGAGGTCTGCTGTCCGACCATCAGCCCCTTGAGCTTGCTGCGGGCCGACTCCCGGATAATGCGAATTTCATCATCCTGGTCCTTGAGCAGCTTCTGAATCTCGGTCTCCTCGATGTGCTCGGTCCGGGAGTCTTTATCCGAACCCTTGCGCGAGAAGACCCGGGCGCCGATGACGACCCCTTCGACACCCGGCGGTACGCGCAACGAAGTGTCACGGACATCGCCTGCCTTTTCACCGAAGATGGCGCGCAGCAGCTTCTCTTCCGGCGACAGCTGGGTCTCGCCCTTCGGCGTGATCTTGCCGACCATGATATCGCCCGGCTTGACCTCGGCACCGATGCGGATAATGCCCGATTCGTCGAGATCCTTCAGGGCATCTTCGCCGAGGTTCGGGATATCGTCGGTAATCTCTTCCTTGCCGAGCTTGGTATCGCGGGAGACGCATTCGAACTCCTCGACGTGAACCGAGGTGTAGCGATCTTCCTTGACCAGCTTCTCGGAGATCAGGATCGAGTCCTCGAAGTTGTAACCTTCCCACGGCATGAAGGCGACCAAGACATTCTGTCCGAGCGCCAGCTCGCCCCAGTGGGTCGACGGGCCGTCGGCGATAATCTCACCCCGCTTGACCACGTCACCGACCTTGACGATCGGCTTCTGGTTGAGGCAGGTGTTCTGGTTGGAACGGATAAACTTGATCAGGTTGTAGATATCGACACCGGTGCCGCTCTCGTCAACCTCATTCTCGTCAATCTTGACCACGATACGGCCGGCATCAACGCTTTCGACCACGCCGTCGTGACGGGCGACAACGGCCGAGCCGGAGTCATGGGCAACGATCCGCTCCATGCCGGTCCCGACCAGCGGGGCATCGGCACGCAGCAACGGCACCGCCTGACGCTGCATGTTCGATCCCATCAGGGCGCGGTTTGCGTCGTCATTTTCCAAAAATGGAATCAGTGCTGCGGCGACCGAAACGAGCTGCTTCGGTGAAACGTCCATCAGCTCGATATCTTCGCGGTTCATCAACATGAACTCGCCGCTCTGGCGGGCGTTGACCAGCTCGTTAACGAAGCAGTTCTTCTTGTCGAGCGGCGCGTTCGCCTGGGCAATGGCGTGCCCTTCTTCCTCAAGCGCTGAGAAGTACTTGATCTCGTTGGTGACCTTGCCGTTGTTGACGATCCGGTACGGGGTTTCGACAAATCCGTGCTCATTGATCCGGGCGTAGGTCGAAAGTGACGCGATCAGGCCGATGTTCGGGCCCTCCGGGGTCTCGATCGGACAGACCCGGCCGTAGTGGGTCGGGTGTACGTCTCGTACCTCGAAGCCGGCGCGCTCGCGGGTCAGACCGCCGGGGCCGAGGGCCGAGAGGCGACGCTTATGGGTGATTTCCGAAAGCGGATTGGTCTGGTCCATAAACTGGGAGAGCTGGCTCGAGCCGAAGAACTCCTTGACCACGGCCGAGACCGGCTTCGAGTTGATCAGATCGTGCGGCATCAGGCTGTCAACTTCCTGCAGGCTCATCCGCTCCTTGATCGCTCGCTCCATCCGGACCAGGCCGACGCGATATTGGTTTTCGAGCAGCTCGCCGACGGCACGCACACGGCGGTTACCGAGGTGGTCGATGTCGTCGATCTGGCCCTTGCCGTTACGCAGGTCGATCAGGTAACGCACCACCTCGAGGATATCTTCCTTGGTCAGGGTGGTGTGCTCCAGCGGCGATTCGACTCCGAGCTTGTAGTTAAGCTTGAGGCGGCCGACCGCCGACAGGTCGTAACGCTCCGGGTTGAAGAAGAGGCTTTCGAACAGCGCCTTGGCACTGCGCAGGGTCGGCGGATCGCCGGGGCGCAGGCGACGGTAGATCTCGATCATCGCCTCTTCATCGTTGTTGACCTTGTCGAGAAGCAGGGTCTCGCGCAGGTAAGCACCGACGTAGAGGTTATCGATGAAGAGAACATTGACCTCGGTAATGCCACGCTTCTTGACCTCCTCGAGCTTGGCCTCGGTCAACTCCTCGTTGCACTCGACGACCACTTCACCGGTCGCCTCGTCGACGATATCGGTCGAAGCGATCTTGCCGACGACCTCTTCTTCGGTGATCGGGATATACTCGATCTTCTTCTCCTCGATCTTGCGCAGGGCCGCCTTGGTGAACTTGCGGTTCGCCTTGACGATGACTTCGGCCTTCTTTCCTTTGCCGGCGACAACGTCGAGCGAAGCGCGCTGGCCCTGAAGCAGTTCGAGGTTGGTCTTTTTCATATAACTGTCGCCATCGAGAGAGATGACGTCAGTCTGGTAGTAGTAGTTGAGCAGCTCTTCGGCCGTGTAGCCGAGCGCCTTGAGCAGAACCGTCGCCGGAAGTTTACGACGCCGGTCAATCCGGACGTAGAGAATATCCTTGTGGTCGAAATCGAAGTCGAGCCACGAACCGCGGTAAGGAATGACCCGGGCGCTATAGAGCAGCTTGCCGCTGGAGTGGGTCTTGCCCTTATCATGGTCGTAAAAGACACCGGGTGACCGGTGCAGCTGACTGACAATAACCCGCTCGGTCCCGTTGATAATAAAGGTTCCGTTTTCGGTCATCAGCGGAATTTCGCCGAAATAGACTTCCTGCTCTTTGATATCCCTGATCGACTGAACGCCGGAATCCTTATCAGAATCCCAGGTAACAAGACGGACCCGGACCTTGACCGGGGAGGAGAAGGTCATCCCCCGCTGGTGACACTCTTCGACATCGTACTTGGGAACACCGAGCGAATAGGAGACGTAT
>PKTZ01000177.1 GCA_002868925.1 Desulfuromonas sp.
CAGTCCGTATCCCGTATCTCATGATACTTCTTGACCATATCCGGGGTCAGAAACTGCCGCACCTCTGTGAGCGCCTTTTCGAAGTGCTGCTGTGTCACCACCGCCGCGTCTTCCTTGATCGCGTTGACCGTCGCCCGTTTACAGAGCGATTCGATATCCCAACCGACATACCCTTCCGCTTTCTCGGCGAGCAGGTCGCGGTCGATGCCCGGCTCCAGGTTCGGCATTTTATCCATGTAGATATCAAGCATGCCGCGCCTGTCCACCGCGGTCGGCGGGTGAACGAACACCTTGCGATTGAAACGCTTCTTCTCTTTGATCAGCGCCTGGTCGACGGTATCGATCCGGTAGCAGGAGCCGAGCAACATCACGTTCTCGACCTGGTTGATCCGGTCGACCTGCTCGATAAAAAGCCGGGACAGCTCCTTGTCGGCGAAGGTCGGAGGCACCGCCCGCAGGTTACCGGGACTCCACTCGTAGTCGCAGCCGGCACGGGGGCAGAGCCATTCACAGTCGGAGATAAAAAGGACGCAGGGCGCCTCGTGTACGGCGCAGTCGAAGGCCTCGACCAGCTCGTCGTGCTTGCCAAGCATTTCCTGGCCGGAGATATAGACGAAGGAAACACCGGCCTCCATGGCGCAGGCCTCGGCGAGCATGGTGATACCGGTGCCGAGCGGCCCCCACATCATCACCCCGGCCGGGATGCCAAGCCCGTGCTGCTTGATCTGTTCCGGCTTCTTCAGCGGCAGGCAGACCATCTCCTTGAGCGTCTCCTTGACATCGGCATAGCCGCCGATATCGTCCCAGCCAAGGACCGGATCGCGGACTTCGTAGAAAATGTTTTCGAGCTTTTTGTGCATAATCGGGGTGTGCTCCGTTATAATAGATTCAACCGCTTACGTGAAATTGATTAAATTCGAACATCGATTCAAAACAACAGCCAATACAGAGCAACATCCATGCCACGAAAACGGGCAACCAGGAGATGACAAATGGGACGCTACATTCTGGCGATCGACCAGGGGACGACCAGCTCGACGGCGCTGGTCATCGACCACCAGCTGCAGATCATCGGCAAGCAGACCATCGACTTTGCGCAGCACTTCCCACAGCCGGGATGGGTCGAACATAACCCGGAAGAGATCTGGGACTCGGTAAAGGAAGCTGTCAAAGCGGTGCTGGAGCTGACGGGCGTCGTCCCGGCCGATATCGCCGCCATCGGCATCACCAACCAGCGCGAGACCTCCCTCCTCTGGAACCGAAAAACCGGCATCCCGGCCGCCAACGCCATCGTCTGGCAGTGCCGGCGCACCAGCGATTTTTGCAGGGAGCTGAAGCAGCAGGGGCTGGAGGAGCTGTTCCGTAAGCGGACCGGCCTGGTACTCGACCCCTACTTTTCCGGGACCAAGGTGCGCTGGCTGCTCGACCACGTCTCCGGCCTGCGTGAGCGCACCGACCGGGGCGAGATTGCCTTCGGCACCATCGACACCTTCCTCGTCTGGCGCCTCAGTGGCGGCAAGGCCCATGTCACCGACGTCTCCAACGCCTCGCGCACCCTGATGATGAATATCGAAACCCTCGACTGGGATGAGGAACTGCTCGGGCACCTCGACGTGCCGGCCGAAATCCTGCCCGACATCCGCCCCTCGTCGGAGGTTTACGCCGAGACCTCCGGACTCGATTTTCTACCGGACGGCATCCCGATCGCCGGCATGGCCGGCGACCAGCAGGCGGCCTTGTTCGGCCAGGCCTGCTTCGACAGCGGCGAGGGGAAGTGCACCTACGGCACCGGCGCCTTTTTGCTGGTCAACACCGGCACCGAACCGGTGGCGAGCCGCAACGGCCTGCTCACCACCGTCGCCTGGCAGCTCGGCGAACAGACCCACTACGCCCTCGAGGGGAGCGCCTTTATCGCCGGCGCGGCGGTGCAGTGGCTGCGCGACGGGCTCGGCATCATCAAGAGTTCATCCGAGATCGAGCAACTGGCGGCGTCTGTTCCCGACAGCGGCGGCGTCGTCTTCGTGCCGGCTTTGACCGGGCTCGGGGCGCCGCACTGGAACGCCGAAGCGCGCGGCGTCATCGCCGGCCTGACCCGGGGCGCCACCGCCGCCCACCTGGCCCGCGCCACCCTCGAGGGGATCGCTCTGCAGATTCACGACCTGGTGGCGGCAATGAACGAGGACCGGGGCGCCGCCCTGCACACCTTCAAGGTCGACGGCGGCGCCGCCGCCAACGACCTGCTGATGCAGATGCAGTCCGACCTGCTCACCGTCCCGGTGGTCCGCCCGCGTTCGGTCGAAACCACCGCCCTCGGCGCGGCGATGCTTGCCGGACTGGCGGTCGGCTTCTGGGAGGGCCTGGAGGAAATTCGTAAAACCTGGAGCATGGACCGTCGGTTTACCCCACAGCTCGATGAACGGAAGAAGCAGGAGCTGCTGCGGAAGTGGCAAGAGGCGATCGGCAAGACCTGAGCATCTGACGCATAGCAGATAAAAAAAGGGCCGGTCGATTGACCGGCCCTACCTTTTTCAAATCATTCAGACTCGCTCAATCAAGGAATCGTAACCGAGAATGTCTGGCCGGTCACGCTGAGCGGCTCAGAATCAGCAACATCGAAATCAAAGCTGTCTGAATTTGTTGCACTTCCATCGTGATCATAGGTGATCGAACCACCGTTGATATCGGCCTGGGTAAAGGTATCGTTTACACCGAGCGGGGTTCCGCTCTTGAACAGGGTCCCGTTGACCGGCACAGCCGTTACCGTGTAAGTCAACTCGGCGGCCGGGTTGTCGGGGTCGCTCGTCTCCAGAACCGCTTGGCCAACCACGTTACCAGTCGAACCATTGTCAAACGAGGCTCCGCTATTCGTTGTCACTGCCGGTGGATCATTTACCGGAGTAATGTTAAACCCGACACCAAGCATTGTAGCGGTTAAAGGCTCAAGATCTTCGACTTTGACATCAAAAACGTCAGTTGTTGTCTCACTACCGTCATGTGTATAGGTAACCAAACCACTGTTCACATCCGCCTGGGTAAAGGTGCCGCCTGCTCCCAGCGGAGTTCCGCCCCTGTACATGGTTCCGTTACTCGGCGCTGTCGTCAAGGTAAACGTCAACTCGGCAGCCGTGTTATCCGGGTCTGTCGCTTCGATATTCGACGAATCAAGCACGTTACCAGTTGAACCTTCATCAAACGTTCCGGAGATAGTTACGAGCGCCGGAGGATCATTAATAGGGTTAACGATGATAGAGAAAGTCTGCCCGGTGAATCCTTCCAAAGCATCATCCACGACATCAAAGTCGAAGCTGTCTGCGAGCGTTTCGCTTCCGTCATGATCATAGGTAATGATACCGGCATTGAGATCCGCCTGGGTAAATGTGTCGCTTACCACCAGCTCAGTTCCGCTCTTGGACAGAGTTCCGTTGACCGGAACTGCCGTCAAGGTATACGTCAATTCATCGGGGGTGTTATCCGTATCTGACGTTTCGAGAACCGACTGCCCAACCACATTGTCAGTCGAACCTTCATCAAACGTTGCACCGGCATTCGTTGTTATTGACGGCGGTTGGTTGATTACAAGTGCAACTGCTGATGCGTTGTTCGCCTCATTCGCTTCCTTCGTAGCACGATTTGTATAATCGGCAAGCGCACCAATGTAGTACGTTCCAGGAGAGAGTGCTGGAACAGTATACCCAAATGAGACATCAACGGTCGCACCAGCATATAATCGGTCAAGCTTGTAATATTTAAGTCTTCTATCTGATCTCGTTATCTCATTATCGTCTATTGAAAAGAAAGCACCTAAATATGTAATGAGATTAAGATCTGAAGCACCAATATTCTCAATTGTCGCCGAGACCGTAATCAAATCACCAGGTTTATGATTTGTATCTGGTGTGACTTGTACGTTACTTGTGACCAGGTCGTAGGCACCACTTAAGATATCGAACGCTTGAGCAGCTGCGTTACTCTCGCCATAAGCCGTCTCTCCTGAAGCCTCGGCCGGCGCTGTGTTCGTCATGTCCGGAATCACACCAAGATAATAGGTGCCCGGCAGCAACGACGGCAATGTCCCTACGAACGTTACATCAATCGACCCACCCGCAACAATCGAGACAACCTTATGATAAGCAAGACGGTAGTCTGAAGTTGTAACCTCGGGATCTTCTGATACATAAAGAGAAGCGTATGTAATAAGATTGAGATCGATTGTTCCAACGTTTTCAATTGTCGCATTAATCGTAACCACGTCACCGGCATTTGCCGTAACCGGCACACCTGAAACGATGGTAGCAACCAGATCGTAATGGAGAGTCGGGATCATCGGTGCAAAATCAACCGTTGCAGTATTGCCGTCAAAATCAACCAGGTCGACAGGAACGTCTGCCGGAGCATCGAAACCCTCAGCTAATGCATCAACACCAACACTCAATCCATCCGCCATAACAAGCGGCACACTGAAATAACCAGCAGCATCGGTCTCGACCGAGGAATACCATGTTCCATTGGAGACATACACTTCGGCTCCAACGACCGGAGTACCGGAGATCTTGTCGATGATAGAACCGTCAACCCAACCATCGAACGGATAGAGAGTTAGATCCTGCCCAACTTGCGAGCCGCCCGATGTATCAACAGTCAGTTTGCTGCCGATATAAGCGAGCGATTGAGCAACCCGTTTTTTCGGCATGACCGACCAACCAGCCGCGGAGGTAACGTTAAGCACGTAATTCCCGCTGAAATCACTGACTGCATAGGAACGTGCACCGCTGCCGTTGGTTGCTTCAACCGGGATACCGGCTACAGCACCACCGCTAACCTGGCCGATGATCGTCTCAGGAGCAACTGCAAGGCTGAAGTCAATAGCCGAATCACCGGCTGCGACTTCTTGCACGGAGCCATCGTCAATATAACCCTGCAGCGCCGGGCTGAGATCGCCATGACCTGCCAACTCGACATTGAAGTCTCCGGCCGGAACAGCCAGGGTGTAGTTGCCGCCGACATCGGTCAGGGCCACGCTGTAGTGACTACCATTGCTGGCCACAACCTCGACACCGGAAACCCCGCTGCCACCATTGAAAACCTGACCGGTAATCGTACTTCCGGCGCTTGGGAGTGTAATCGCGGGAGCAGAATCGGTACCGCTGAAGACTACCGGGGTTGCCGGCACATCTGCGGCATAGCCGTAAGCCAGCGGATAAACCAGATAGCTGTCGCCCGCCGGAGCCACGGCACTGGAAGGAATATCGATCGTGTACTGGCCAGAGGCATTGGTCAATCCATAACCGTAGATATTGCCCCACTTGTCTTCCAGTCTCACAAATGCACCTTCGAGAACGGTTGCACCGGAATCTTTGACGACACCGGTCAGGTTGTTGGGTCGGTTAATGCGACCGACCGTGAATGTCGAAGCCGCCTCACCACTGCCGGCAGAGATGTCGGTCGCCCGGAAGACGTAATCACCAAAGGCATGGAAGCGATCGAACAGGTCACTGTAATTCAGAATAAATGCTGCAGTCCCGCCAGCGGCTGAAGCCTGCAGAGAACGGACAACAACATCGCCACCGTCATAACCATCCGAACCGATATCGACCAGCTGCTCAAGAAGGATCGTGTTGCCGGGGATTGCACCATCAACCGTCACGGTGACATCACCTTGGAAGGTTGCATTGATCCCCCCACCGGCGTTATCCGAGAGAGCCAGGCTGAACACTTCAACCGAAACTGACATAAGCGCGGAATCTGAAACATTACCTTCTGCGTCTTTGACCCAAGCGTAAAGGGTGTAGGATCCGGCGCTGCCAAGGTCATAATCGACCGGGGCCGTTCCGAGCCATCCGGCATCACCGGAAGAAGGAGCCGTGGCAATTTCCGTGATCATATAACCGGTCACACCTACATTGTCGGAAACAGAAAGACTGATCGAAACGACAGAATTATATGCGTTAACAGTCCCACCATTCACCGTAAAGTCGTTAACGACAGGAGCTTCCGTATCCGAAGGAGCAGCACCACTAACTGTTACGGTTGTCGCTTCCGTTGTGCACTCTTCCGGTGAGCCACCGTCACAAACTTGAATTCCAACCACACAATCCCCAAGTGACCCTGGGGTAAATTGATAGTCGGTACCTGACCAAATACTCCCGCCACAGGTATCGTTTACGGCATCAACTGTCAGATTGACACCCGGCCCATCCACATCATCAACTGTTGGTGTATAAGAATAAAGAACTCCTACCGTTGCCGATGTCGGAGCTGTTGTCGTAATCGTCGGAGCGTCGTTAACCGCGTTGACCGTCACCAGGAATGTATCTTCCGCATACAGATCACCGCTGTCAGTTCCACGAACGGTAATGTTCGCGGTTCCACTCGCATCGGCGGTGTAGCTCAAAGTCAAGTCGCCCCCGGAAATCGACGTGCTGACCAGGCCGGTGTTGTCATTCGATTCAACCGTATAGGTCAAGTTGGTGCCATCTTCAACATCGTCGAAAGAGGTCGTCAGATCGACAATCGAATCGGTCGCATCCTCATCAACCGTTACATCGGAGATCGGTGTCGTGACCGTAGGGGTATTGTTAGGTAAAGGTACATTATTCGGATAAACATAAAGCTGGTTGACATTGTGATGAACGACAAGAAGATCCTCTCTACCATCATTAGTGGTATCAACGATTGCCAGCCCGGATGGGTAATCACCGGCAACACGAGCGACAGCTGTCTGGAATGTGCCATCGCCGTTTCCTTGCAAGGTGGAAACGGTATCATCGCCGCTGTTCGTTACTGCCAAATCAAGGATACCATCGATATTCAGGTCACCGACAGCGATCGCCAGCGGGTCTGTTCCGACAGAATAATTCACTCCACTCGACATTGTACCAGCCCCATTATTCAACATTACTGAAGCATTGGCACTGCCATAGTTTGCCGTCGCCAAATCGAGAGCGCCATCACCGTCAAAGTCGGCGGTCACCAAGTAGTACGGGTTTGTTCCCACACTAATACTTTGTCCCGAGTTAACAAAGGTTCCATCATTAACCCCCAAGAGGACATTCACATCCGCACTATCCCAATTTGCGACAGCCAAATCGAGATCGCCATCGCCGTCTAAATCCCCTGTAACTACAGACGATGGAGTACTACCTCCAGTCGCATAACTTACCGGCGCCTGCAAGCTACCATCGCCATTCCCTATTAATATCTGGACAATGTTACTACTCATTCCAGCAATGGCTACGTCAAGTTTTCCATCGTTGTTAAAGTCACCGACAGCCGATGAGTAGGATTGGGCAACCGTGGTATAGGTCAGAGGGGTTTGAAATGTACCATCACCATTCCCCAGCAAGATATCAAGGGCAGTCGTTCCACCTGCATGGGTAACAATCAGATCGAGTTTGCTGTCGTTGTTTAAATCAGCAACGGATATATTGTTGGGAGTTAGAGAGACAGTATAGGGAGTCACCCCAAGATATCCTCCTGCGCCATTATTAAGGGAAACATATATAACATCTTGTCCATAGTGTGGTTGTGCAACATCGGGATATCCGTCCCCATTGAAATCGCCTACACCGATAAAATAAGCTGAGTGCCAAGTCGTATATGAACCAGTGGGGCCAAAAGAGATCGGTGCAGCCACGAGTGATATCGGCAAGACGAACATAAACAGTAAAACAATAAATAAGCGACGCATAAAACCCTCCTATCAAGTAGATAATCTTAAAAATAAAATCCGAGTTAAATCAGTTAAAAAAACGTCCATCTCCATTTTACCGAAGATGGACGTCTAGTCGGGCACTCCTGCAAGCCCTTATACCCCTCGCCTCTCTCTTCGGCAGCCCGGCCATCCCGGAAGGTTGAAAATCGGAAGGACCCTCGGCTTTGCGCCCCTGCGTTGCCGCAGGTTTGCTCTTATCGGAGAGTTAAAATTATATGTATTACGGAACAGGGTAGAAGGGGTGTCTGTCGAAAACCACCGGTCCGTTGCAACCAGCATCAATCTCACGACAAACAAAAAAGCATCCAGCTTCGACGACCGAAGATTGGATGCTCGATGGGATAAAAAACGATACTGCTGTACTACTCCCCCCCCAAGCTCTCTTCGGCGGCCCGGCTGCCCACATGGGGCCCGTTGCTCTGCGTCATCGGGTTGCCCCGACTTTGCTCTTCTCGTGAGAACGTTACATAGAGTAATGAATCTATATGGTTTTGGTCAAGTTTATTTATTATATTTATTGAATCAAAAACCTCCTCACGCAAAATTACTATTACGCAACAACAACTTAGAGAAAAATTAAATCTCACTCACAAATCGTTCAGCAACCGGTAGATCGCCTGCTGCAGCGTCCAGACCTCGGCGGCGACCGCCTCCTCGCCCGCCTCGAGAAACTGCAAGCGGCCCCGGTCGAGGTTGTTGTGCCCCTTGAGCAGCACCGGGGTGAGCTGGTCTTCGAGCCGGATGCGCGGGATCTCGCCGACACTCTCCTTGAGCTCGAGCAGAACCTCATCCCCCTTGCGCAGCGCCTTCAGCGCATCCTTCAGTGTCGGATCCTCGGATTCACCGAATTTTTTCTTCTGGGCGGCGACAAAGCGGCTGACATCATCAGACAGCGCACGGTAACGATCGGAAATAGACATTGCAGTAAATACTCCTCGAGGTTTTCGCAGGGCATGCCTGCGGAGTGCCATCATAGTCGAAAGTCGAAAGCGATGCCAGCCGAAATCCCTGAAAAATGTTGACTTGGAGCCAACGCTGCTGCTAGTTTAGCCGAAAGATGCCCTAGGGGAGTGAAGCACTGAGAGCCTTGAACCGACAAGGCGACCCTTTGAACCTGATCCGGATCATACCGGCGTAGGGAAGCGGCGAAAGTTTCCGGATAACGGGCCGCTTTCTGCGGCCCGTTTTTTATTCGGACCGACATAAGTTAGAAAGCAAAACAATTGTCTCACGCAAAGCCGCAAAGACGCGAAGCAAACAAGACAACCCTATACTGACTTTCCTTGGCGACTTTGCGCCTTGAGTGAGCGAATGCGAACGGGCGTGAAACCTGTTTTTGATTTCGAGACTTTTTTCGACTAAAACATGAAAATATATCTGAACGAAAAAGAGATCACCTTCGACGCCGGCACCACCCTGCACCAACTGCGCGATCAGCACAAACCGGAGGCCGACGTGACGATCCACAATGGTCACCTGGTACGTGACGACGCAGAATTGAGTGACGGTGACAGCGTGGTGCTGATCAAGCGGGGCGAAAAACCATCGGCCGAGGAGATGGAGGCGCTGCTGCTTGCACGCCATACGCCGGGGATTCACCAGAAGCTGAAGCCGGCCACCGTCGGCATCGCCGGGGTCGGCGGTCTCGGCTCGGCAGTGGCGACCGCGCTGGCCCGCAGCGGCGTAGGCCGCCTGATCGTTGCCGACTTCGACGTGGTCGAGCCGTCGAACCTGAACCGCCAGCAGTTTTTCGTCGATCAGATCGGCCTGCCGAAGGTCGACGCCTTAAAAGAGAATTTGAAGCGGATCAACCCGTACGTGCAGGTCGCCACTTTCTTCGGTCGGCTCGACCCGGACAACATCGCCCAGGTCTTCGGTCGGGTCGATGTGCTGGTCGAGGCGTTCGACGCCGCCGAGCAAAAGGCGATGCTGGTCGAAACCTTCCGCAAAACTTTTCCCGATGTGCCGCTGGTCGCCGCCTCCGGTATGGCAGGCCATGAAACGGCCAACAGCGTGCAGACCCGGCGGGTCGGCAGCAACTTCTACCTGGTCGGCGATGAAGTGACCGGCGCCGAGCCGGGCCGGGGCCTGATGGCGCCGCGGGTCGGGGTCGCCGCCCACCACCAGGCCAACGCCGTCCTCCGCCTGCTGGTCAACGAGGAGCCTTGAACATGGACATCAGCGTTAACGGGAAAGTACAACAGATCGAAGCCGGCACCACCATCGCGCAGTTGCTTGAAAACCTTGCGCTTGCCCCGGAGCGGGTGGCGGTCGAGCATAACCGCGACATCGTCACCAGCGAGCAGTTCGCAACGACGACCCTGACCGCCGGCGATACCCTCGAAATCGTCCAGTTCGTCGGCGGCGGATAAAATACTGTTGCTAGTTTTAACGCAAGGACGCGAAGACGCAAAGAAAAGGCAATTACAGAACAATAAATGAGGGTTTTGTCTTAACCCAAAAACGATTTTCTGGTTTTATATTCTCCTGGCGGCTTTGCGCCTTTGCGTTAAAATCAGATTTTGACTTTCTTGGTGAACATGGTGCCTTGGTGGCAGAAAGAGTTTAAAGGTTTAAATAATGGACAAACTGAAAATCGGAGACCGTGAATTCACCTCCCGGCTGATGGTCGGGACCGGCAAGTTCCCGAGCAACGCGGCGATGGTTGCCGCCATGGAGCAGTCAGGCTGCGAGATCGTCACCGTCGCCCTGCGCCGGGTCGACATCGACAACCCGGAAGACAGCATGCTCAGCCATATCGACCGGAGCAAGTACCTGCTGCTGCCGAACACCAGCGGCGCCCGCGACGCCGAAGAGGCGATCCGCCTGGCGCGCCTCGCCCGCGCCGCCGGCTGCGAACCCTGGGTCAAGCTCGAGGTCACGCCCGACCCCTACTACCTGCTGCCAGACCCGATCGAAACCCTGAAGGCGGCCGAAATCCTGGTCAAGGAGGGCTTCACCGTGCTGCCCTACATCAACGCCGATCCGATCCTGGCCAAGCATCTGCAGGAAGTCGGCACCGCCACGGTGATGCCGCTCGGCGCCCCGATCGGCACTAACAAGGGGGTCAAGACTCGCGACAGCATCGCCATCATCATCGAGCAGGCGACGGTCCCGGTCGTGGTCGACGCCGGACTCGGCGCGCCGTCGCACGCCGCCGAGGCGATGGAGATGGGCGCCGACGCGGTGCTGGTCAACACCGCCTTCGCCGTCGCCCGCGATCCCGGTGCGATGGGCGCCGCCTTCAAGAAGGGCGTCGAAGCGGGACGCGAAGCGTTCCTCGCCGGTTTGGGCGAGCAGAAAGACAAGGCCGAAGCGTCGAGTCCGTTGACGGGATTTTTGAGAGACTAGAAAGGTAAAAGGATCAAGGTAAAAGGTTAAAGGGGTCTTTTTTATCCTTTATCCTTTCACCTTTAACCTCAAGCATTATGACTTTCACAGACATCATCAATCAGTACGACCCGCAGCAGCTGCTGACCGAGATCGAGAACAAATCCGTCCAGGACGTCGATCGGGCGTTGACCATGGAGAAACTGCAGCTCGAGGATTTCAAGGCGCTGCTCTCGCCGGCCGCCGAAGAGCGGCTGGAGGAGATGGCGGCCAAAGCGCACCGTATTACCCGGCAGCGCTTCGGCAACACCATCCTGCTCTACGCGCCGCTCTACATCTCCAACGAATGCACCAACGGTTGCATCTACTGCGGCTTCAACGCCGCCAACAAGGTGCCGCGCAAGACCCTCTCCCTCGACGAGATCGAGCGGGACGCCAGGCACCTTCACGATCAGGGGTTTCGCCATATCCTGCTGGTTACCGGCGAGCATCCGAAGAAGGTCGACAACGACCTGCTGGCGGCGGCCGCCCGGCGGATCCGTCCGATGTTCAGCTCGATCGCGATCGAGGTTTACCCGATGGAGACCGACGGCTACCGGCAGATGGTCGATGCCGGGGTCGACGGGCTGACCATCTACCAGGAGACCTACGATCGCGACCTCTACGCCGAACTGCACCCCTTCGGCAAGAAGCGCGACTACGACTTCCGCCTGCAGACCCCGGAGCGGGGCGGCAGTGCCGGCCTGCGCCGGATCGGCATCGGCTTCCTGCAGGGTTTGGGCAACTTCCGCAGTGAAGCCTTCTTCACCGGTCTGCACGCCACCCATCTGGCCAAACACCACTGGCGCAGCCTGATCAGCATCTCCTTCCCGCGGATGCGGCCGGCCGAGGGGAGCATGCCGCCACCCAACCCGGTCTCCGACAGGAACCTGGTGCAGTTGATCTGCGCCATGCGGCTGCTGATGCACGATGCCGGGCTCGTCCTCTCGACCCGCGAGAGTGCCGAGCTGCGCGACAACCTGCTGCCGCTCGGCATCACCCAGATGAGCGCCGGCTCCTGCACCGCCCCCGGCGGCTACTCCGACGAGGATCAGAGCACCCAGCAGTTTGCGATCGACGATGACCGCACCCCGGCCGAGATCGAGCAGTTACTTAAAAGCAGGGGCTACGACCCGGTCTGGAAAGACTGGGACGAGGCGTTTTTAAACAGAGGTGAAGGGTGAAAGGTAAAAGATGTAGGTTCGAGGTGAAAGATGAAAGGTCCGAGGCTAAAGATACGAGAGCTGACAGCTTGTTCTTTAACCTTTGTTCTTTAACCTCGAACCTTTATCCTTCTTTTATGCCCAATATCGACTTCAACCTTTATCTCATCACCGACCGCGGCAGCCTGCCCGCCGGCCGGTCGCTGCTCGAACAGGTCGAGGCGGCCTTGGAGGGTGGCCTCCGGGCGGTGCAACTGCGAGAGAAAAACCTCTCACCGACAGATCTGCTGCCACTGGCCGAACAGCTGCGCGAACTGACCCGCCGCTTCGGGGCGAAACTGCTGATCAACAGCTGCCTCGAAACCGCCCTTGCCGTCGATGCCGACGGAATCCACCTGCCGAGCCACAACCCACCCATTGAAAAATCCCGCGCCGCCCTCGGTCCGGACCGACTGATCGGGGTTTCGACCCACTCGGGTCAAGAGGTAGAAGCGGCGGCGAAAGCCGGAGCCGACTTCGTCACCTTCGGCCCGGTCTACCCGACCGCATCGAAACTCCTCTATGGTGACCCGGTCGGATTGGAAAAGCTGGCGCAGGTCTGCCGCAACGCACCGCTGCCGGTCTTCGCCCTCGGCGGCATCACCTCAAAATGCCTTCCCGAATTACAGAATGCGGGCTGCAACCACTTTGCCTTCATCGGCGCTATCCTCAAAAACCCTGACCCGGAAGTTGCAGTTCGCTGTTTTCTGGCGGACTGAACCTCCCTTCCATATCGCTAAAGGTTTCGACAGTAGCTTCACCGTTTTAACCTGCTAGAATTGAATGAAGTCAGAACATTACTCATGGGGGATAACAGGAATGACTCACCATAATATCCGTATTTTCATCATCGACGACGAGGAGTGCATCCGCGACTCGTTCGCGATGCACCTGTCGTCACTCGGCTACCAGGTCGAGACTTTTTCTTCGCCGACCGCCTGTCCGGCTCTCAACGGCCACAAATGCGAAATGAGTGATTCCTGCACCGACATCCTGATCATCGACCAGAACATGCCTGAGCTGGCCGGTATCGACTATCTTAAATTACTGGTCGAGCGGCGCTGCAAGGTCAAACCGAAGCACCGGATCATGCTCAGCGGCAAAGCGACTCCGGATCTCGCGGCAAAGGTTACTGCGATGGGCGGCCAGATATACCAGAAACCGCTGCTGCTCGATCAACTCGAGGAGATCGTCGAATCTGCCCGCAAGGAGATCGAAGCCGAACGGAGTACAAAGCAAGCCGGCTGACCTCCCACCTCGGGACATAAGGAAGTTGCAAACCGGACTTGTCAGCTTCCGCTGCCTCCATTAAACTTATAGAAGCTGGGCAACCTCCTGACTCGAAAGCCAAGGCATGGAAATCACTCTTGTTATTACCATCTTACTGATTGCCATCTTCCTCTTCGCAACAGAGCTGATCCGGATGGACCTGGTCAGCCTGATGGTTCTGCTGACCTTGGCCCTGACCGGACTGGTCAGCGTCGAAGAAGCTTTCTCCGGATTCAGCAACCCGGCGGTAATCACCGTCGCTGCCATGTTCGTAATCAGCGCCGGCCTGACCAACACCGGCGCCCTCGCCCCGCTCGGTGAGCGCCTGCTCCGCTTTTCCGGCGACAGCCCGTTCCGCCTGGTTGTCGCGATCATGCTCTGTGCCGCCTTCTTCTCCGCCTTCATCAATAATATCGGTGCGGCGGCGATGCTGATGCCGCTGGTTGTTTCGGTCGGCCAGAAAAGCCGGATCAGCCCCTCCAAGCTTTTGATCCCGCTCGCCTTCGGCTCCCTGCTCGGCGGTGTCTGCACCCTGATCGGTACCCCGCCGAACATCCTGATGAACGCCCTGCTGATCGAGCATACCGGCGAGGGGTTCTCGATGTTCTCGTTCACCCCGGTCGGACTGGTGATTCTCGCCTGCGGAGTCCTCTACATGGCAACCATCGGCCGCTACCTGCTGCCGGATCGCAAGGCGGGCACCCTGACCGAAGCTTACGAGGTCAAGGAATACGTGACCGAGGCGCGGGTTCTGGAAAAGTCGCCGCTGGTCGGCAAGCGGATCGGCCAGTGCGGGCTCGACCAGCAGTTCGACCTCAGGGTTCGGGCTATCCTGCGCGGCCGCAAGAAGTTTCCGTTTCCGCACCGCAACCGAAAAATCGAAGCCGGCGACACTCTGTTCCTCGAAGGCGACCCGAAAGCGATTCTCAAGGTGCGTGAGAGCAAGGGGTTGGCGATCGCACCGGAAGAGGATAATCCGCCCCTCGACGTCGGTGATAAATCGTCGATGGTTGTTATCGAGGCATCCCTTTCGCCGAACAGCGAACTGGCCGGGAAGACCCTGCGCGAAGTTCATTTTGCCGACACCTATGGCCTGACCGTACTCGCCCTGTGGCGCAAGGGTGCCCCGGTGGTGCGTAAGGTCGACCACGTCAACCTTAGATTCGGCGATGTCCTGCTGCTGCAAGGGCCGCGCGAGAATGTCGTACACCTCGGTCGCAACCATGGCTTCCTGCTGATGGGAGACGTTTCCCCCGACACCTACCGGCCGCAGAAAGCGCCGATTGCCGTCATCATCCTGCTCGGAGTGATCATCTTCGCAGCCAGCGGCATTTTGCCGATCATGCTCTCGGCCAGCCTCGGAGCGCTGCTGATGGTCCTCTTCCGCTGCCTGCGCACCCGAGAAATCTATCAGACGGTCAACTGGCAGATCCTGGTCCTGATCGCCGGCACCCTGCCGCTCGGCATCGCCATGGAAAAGAGCGGCGCCGCCCACTTCCTGGCCGAGTTGATCATCAACGTCGTCGGCCCCTGGGGACCATGGGTCGTCCTCTCTGCCATCTTCCTGCTCACTTTCGTCCTGACCGAGGTCATGAGCCACGCCGCCGCCGCGGTGCTGATCGCACCGATCGCCTACAATACGGCGATCGACCTGGCGGTCAGTCCACGCCCGTTTTTCATGGCGGTCGCCGTTGCCGCCTCATCCTGCTTCATGACTCCGATCAGCCACCAATCGAATGCCCTGGTCATGGGCCCGGGCGGCTACCGCTTCATCGATTACCTCAGGGCCGGTACCCCGCTCAACCTGCTGGTCTGGCTGGTCGCATCGCTGTTGATCCCGCTGGTTTTCCCCTTTTAATTAATCCTTCCCTTACCGGCCCGTTTCAGGCTATACTGCAAAACATATTCACTTGTGATTTCCTCGACAGCCTCTAGTCATTGCATTAACAACCAGACCGATGGAGGGGAGGCTTTGGTTCATCGGATCAATCAACAGACTCTGCAGGGGCAGGAGTCGCTGTTCAAACTGTTCGAAACACTTCCGTCGCCGGTTTGCCTGGTCGACAAATCCCTGATCATTCTTTACAGCAACCCCGCCTTTACCGCACTCTTTAACAACACCACCGGTTCGACCTACCACCAGGCGGCTTTCCATCGTGATACCCCCTGTGACTGCTGCCCGGCACAACAGGTCTTCAGGTACGATAGCTGCGAAGTCTGTCCACAGAGCCCGCACGGCAACAATTTTGACGTCTATCATCTGCGCTTCGAGCGGGTGAACGCCGTCCCGCTGCTCCTCCAATTCTGGCTGGACCACTCCGCTCCACACTCCAATATCCACCCCCTGTTCGAAGGAGAAAAGTTCTCCCGCGAAATCCTCGATGCGCTGCCGGAGCATATCGCCATCCTCGACCGGAACGGAAAGATCCTGACCGTCAACAAACCGTGGCGCGAATTTTCCCGCTCCAGCTACCAGGCTCCGTACCGTTCACTCGAAGGGGAAAATTTTCTCGAGCTCTGCCGCCATGCGGCACGTGAGGGAGATAGCGCTATCGAGGCGATCGGGCGTGGGGTCAAGGCGGTGATCGATGGAACCATGATCGATTTCGCCCTTGAATTTCCATGTTCCTGTAATAACCGCAACCAGTGGTTCATGGCCCGGGCCAGCCGCTTCACCGGGCACCGGCAACAACGAACAGTGCTGACCTATACTCCGATCACCGAGCTGAAACAGGCGGAAAAAGAGATCGAGAAGCTCGCCTATTTCGACAGCCTGACCGGCCTGCCGAACCGGCTGTTGCTGAAGGATCGCCTCGATTATGCCATCGACTGGGCCCTCCGCGAGAGGGAGAGCCTGGCGGTGATGTTCCTCGACCTCGACCATTTCAAGGTAATCAACGACAGTCTCGGCCATTCGGCCGGCGACGAGCTGCTCAAGTCGGTCGCCGAGCGACTGACCGGGTGCATGCGCAAGACCGACACCGTGGCCCGGCTCGGCGGTGACGAATTCGTGGTCATCCTGCCGAACGTCAAGCGGATCAGCGACGTTTCCAGCCTGTCACGCAAAATCCTCTACTCCCTGACCTCCCCTTTCTACATCAAGGAGCGGGAGGTCTTCACCTCGACCAGCATCGGCATCTCCCTTTTCCCGGACGACGGATCGGATGCTGAAACGCTGATCCGCAACGCCGACCTGGCGATGTACCAGGCCAAGGAGCACGGCCGCAACGCCTCGCAGTTCTTTTCCGACGAGATGAACGAGAAGCTCCTTTACCGGCTCGAGATAGAGACCGGGCTGCACCACGCCATCGAACAGGAGAATTTTTTTCTTGAATATCAGGAGCAGGTTGACCTGTCGAGCGGTACCGTCACCGGGGTTGAAGTATTGCTGCGCTGGAATCACCCGGAGAAGGGGCTGCTCTATCCGAACAGGTTCCTCGACATCGCCGAAGAGACCGGCCTGATTGTGCCGATAGGTGAGTGGGTTATCCGCACCGCTTGCCAACAGAATCGCCGGTGGCGCGATCTCGGGCTGCCGCCGATCCTGGTTTCGATCAACCTCTCCCCCCGCCAGCTGCTGCACCTCGACCTGGTCGAAACCATCCAGAATGCACTCCATGAGTCCCGGTTCGAGGCGGAGAGCCTGCAACTGGAGATCACCGAGGGCTCGGTAAAGGGGCATTTCAAGCAGATCAGGACGGTGCTCAACGAGCTGAGCAGCCTCGGGGTCAATATCGCGATCGACAGCTTCGGCTCCGGCTTCTCATCGCTCGCTCAGCTCCAACACCTTCCCCTCAACAAACTGAACATCGACCATTCGTTTATCCGGAAAATCTCGAACGAATCGAAGGAGACCGCCATAATCCGCTCGATCATTGCCACTGCCCACAACCTCGGGCTCGAGGTGATCGCCGAAGGGGTCGAAACCGAGATGCAGTACAATTTCCTGAAGAGATACAACTGCAACTTTATCCAGGGGTATCACTTCAACAAACCGGTCCCGGCAGCTGAGATGACCACCTTCCTGCAACAAAAGAATGAAACTCAAGACAACTCGGCGTAAACAGGTAAAGCGGATGCTTCAGTGAAACATCAGGCGGACGGTTCGGAAACCAGGTAGGCGATAAAGGGCCATGCGACCAGAATGACTGTTATCAGGGCGAGAATGACGAACAATGCGATCAGAATAATAAGAAGAACCTGTTTCACGACCTACTCCAGTTAACTCGAGACAAAGCACAATATATTTACATTCCTATCTTTAAATCCTACCCGGTATCGGTCCTCCCGTCGAATACAAGAAAATCGAGCAATTTAAAGACGGATCTTTTGACATTTTTTGTTATTTGACACCCGCCTTATTACTTAGCAGCGGCTAAATATCGCCCTAAACGGCCAAAAACGGCCGGCACATATTGGCATATTTGTTGATATTAATGTCCTCATGAATTTATGTGAAATCAAGCTAACAGAGGGGACAACATGCACTGTGAAAAACACCGCGTAACCGTTAACGGCGATGAATGCCCTGTTTGCAAAGCGGAAACAGATAAACTCTCCGACTCACG
>PKTZ01000214.1 GCA_002868925.1 Desulfuromonas sp.
CCTAATTTATAAGAACGGAACGACCCGCAAGTCAAATACGTCATACGATCCTGAAATACTCTTTGTTTCCACAAAAAAGCCCTGAACAAAATTAGCTATTCAGGGCGTTCGTTGTTTTGAAAATCAACTTGTCGGGGAAAAACTATTTATTTAACCCTCCGCTCCGATTCCGACAATACCTGGTTAATTTTTCTTTTCGTTTTCTCCGGAAGGTACTTAAAGAAGTCACTTTCCGATAGCAGTTTCAGTTCCTTTGTTTCCATTTCATCCTGGAAATTATGGTTGTTCGCTTTTTGGATCTTTCTGAGTTCGGATTCCATATCCGCCCCCTCCTTTGAGAATCTAAACCTAACATTTGCGTCAACCGTGAACTAAAGCATAACAAAAAATAAGTTATTTACATTTTCGTATTCACAATTCTTCCCTTTATCGACTCCGCGACAGGTTGAGGGTCATATAGACATGGTTCTGGGTATTGTCGAACCCCTCTTTTTCGAAAAAACAGATCCCGGCTTCGTTATCGGCATCTGTGTCGATGATAATCATCCGCACGCCCTGTTCGATCATCCGCTTCTTGATCTCGCCGAACAACATGTGCCCGGCGCCACCTTTTTGCAGCCCGGGACGCACTCCGATCCAGACGAGGTAGCCGTACTTCCAGGCTGAATTCTGTTTTTCAACCGTCGTCCCGAGGGCGAACCCGACAATTTCTTCGTCCAGTTCCGCCACCAGGCAAAGTTCGGTGTCGGAATTGAAGAGAGTGGTAATTTCGTACTCGTCCCAGGTCCGGTACATGCTCGGCGAGAAATCGGAAGTGAACAGCTTTTCGCCGAGATGAAAAACCGCCGCCAGATCATCGATCGTCATCTCGCGAACGATAAGTTCTTCATTATGAGAATGACAGCTCATAGTTCACCTTAGCGAAGGGATGCTCCTACAGTGATTATACCGTGAATCAGGCTATCGGTTTTGGCCGGGGCTCTCTCTCTAACAAACTATCGGCAAATACCGGAACCAACCGGAGGAAACTTGTAAATGTCTGGATTTATGATTTGCTATAAAGACCGTACAGTTCAGGAAGTCGTGTGGAGGTTACTATGACTAACAACAAGACTTCTCCAAACTCCGAAAAAGAAGAGATCCGCCTTCAACTGATGGCATCGATGCTTGCCGGCGCGAACACCAACCTTTCAAGGAAATCTCGCGGTTCATGGCGTAACTTCTGGCAAGAACTGTTTAGCGGAAGAAATTCCTTTCATTAGCAGGCTGGACAACGGAAAGCCATCCCCTCCCGAAACATGTTGGTCGTTTAATTAATTGACCTGACTTATAAAATTGGCGGGAACTGTTCCATGATCCGTTTGGCGGCGGAGACCGCATTACCCGGCTGCGCTTTCGAAAAAACAGCGCTCGCCCTCCCGGTCCAGACGATACTGCCGGACGGGTCACGCATCTCGATCACCAGCACCCCTTTTTGCAGGTTCCGCTCTTCGGATGCGGCTGAAGGTCCCCCGTCCGACTTAAGGCTGTAGCTGCCGGGGTTGACATCCTCCCGGGTAAAGAGCGCTTGCCAGAAACCTTTTTGCGGGCTGACCGTGGTCCGGTAGGTCACGATCAAGTCGGCGTCCTGACTCTGTTCGATCCCATCGGACACCATCTCTTCATCGACCGTCTGCACGATCATCCGGTGCAAAACGTCACTGCTCGCCTGCATCAACCGTGTTTCCGGCTTCATCTCCTGCCATCGGTAGTTGCTGAAGCTTTTGAAATCGACCTCAGGCTTGACGTAGGTCGAAAATTCAGGACTCGGCCTGGCACAGGCGACGAGCAAAAACAGACCGGATAAAAGAAGCAAGTTTCTCCAACTACGAATCATTTCAACCCTCCTCGAGGATATCGTCCCAAAAATTTTAAATCTTTTTAACAAGTATACTTGTTCATGGCGAAGATTCGACTAAGCTTTTTGCATTGGCTCGAAATGACAATGGAAAGGAGTTGGTCATGGCAACGAAAGGGACGATTGGCATTCTGACCGGTGGCGGCGATGTGCCGGGGCTGAA
>PKTZ01000095.1 GCA_002868925.1 Desulfuromonas sp.
GACTTCTAGTTTGGTCATCTTGTGGCCACAACAGGCCCACTTCAGAATGGCCGCTTCATCGTGTCTGTAGGTTTTTTCACACGTTACACAGCTGAAAGCCGAATGCTCATCCAGCTCTTTTGATGCCTTGTCGACTTCCGTTTCCATAATGTCTCCTTTCATTCGGGACTCTGCCCGAAACCCGGGTTTTTTCGAGATCTCGCGCGAATTGAAAATCTCTTATAAAACAGTAGCATAGCCCCGGTTGTTGTCAACTAAGGGGGAGGCGAAAAGGGGGAGGGCTAGTTGCTGTAGCCACTCCCAATGGCAGTAAAGGGTAGGTCGAGTTCGATCGCCGGAACCCTGTTGCCGATCCAGGCGGTAAAGGTGTTGCTGTTCGGCCCCGGGAAGGCCTTGTATTCGTGCTTCCAGGGGTAGTCGGCGACCGCTTCGTTGATGGCATCAATAACCTGGTCGACGCCGGGGCCGCGCATCTCCCTGATCAGTTTCGGCCGTTCTCCATACCAGTGACGATCCGGGATGTCCTTGCGAATGTGGAGAACAGGCAAGCCCCGGTGTTCGCGCCAGCCGACGACATCGTAGACCGTGTAGCTGGGCTCGCCGCTTTTCTTGGCGGCGATCCAGGTGTGAATGGCAAACCAGCCGCGCCACCCCCAGGCCCGTGCGCCGTAAACGTGCAGGATCGCTTCCTCGGTAATTTTCGGGTCGGGAGCAATGCCGGCCGAAGCCCGGCTCGCCGTTCGCCAGTCCCGGTCATTGAAACAGGCCGGCAGGGTCATGATCATCAGGATCGCTATCACTATCCGTATCATGCGGTGTGACTTCATATTCAAACATTTTATCGCAATTTTAACGTGATGTGGGAAGAGGAGTTTGATCCGAATGGCACTCGTTTAAGCCATTTTGGCGTCGATACGGAGGAAACTCGGGACTGTCCCCTCGCTTTAGCGGGGGCTGTCCCAGATGTTTACGGTCAAGATAACGTGCAGCTTCGCGTCGCAAAGACCTGAGACAGCCCCCGTGCGGGGACAGTCCCGGTTTTGCTCTGTTCTACCCTTAAACGAGTGCCATTCGATTTTGTCCCCTGATCCGGCTGCATTTTTTTTGATAAAGTGCAATTTAATGTACCATTGTAAGAAATATGTAAGAAATCGCCCTTACAATGGTACACGTTGATTCAAAGGCAAAGGCGCAAGCCTTTTTCTGGTCAAAGCTCAAGGAGGGCTGCCTTCTTATACAGCTTATGATGTTATTCCGGAGGGGGACCCCTGTCTCAAAGAGGTGGGGGCTTTTTTTGTCCAAATTCTGCTACTGCTGTTGTTTTTCTGCCAACGCTTCTTCTATTTCTTCGAATGCCCGCCCGAGCTCAACCTTTATTTCAGCTGTCAGGTCACCATGGTTCAACAGGTAGGATATGTACTTGGCGACCAAGGCGATCTCTTTCCCCTGTTCGAGTAAGGAGTCGTAGGCGGCATTCACCGGTTCTTCGGCATCTTTCGCCGAGGGCTGTGCGAAAGGCGTTAGTAATCTGACAATGCCTTTGAGCGGTGCGATCTGGCCGGTGGCGTAGAATTCGCCCCAGAGCCGGTCGATTTCTCTGTCGGCGGTAGTGACCGCGGCCTGATGCAGTCTCTTGTACAGAATTTGTTGCTCGGTATTGAATTGACTGATCATCCCCCGGGGCGGATCTGGATGTAGGGCGGTCAGGACAACGAGCTGATCCTGCCGGTCCGGTGTGTCGCGGAAGAGTCTTTCCAGGTGCGGCCACAGCCAGCTGTTCTGTTCGAGAAGTTTCCCGGCGAAGGAGGCGAAACGCGGATTCTGTTCGATCCATTCCGGTTCGGTCTGTGCAAACTGGAGCATCCCGAAGATCGCCTTGGCGACATCGGGATAGCGGAAGTAGTGGCGGATCCAGAAGGAGAAGAAATCGAAAGAGGCGAATCGACCGACCTGTTCGAACGGGGCAAGGGTGATCTCCCCTCGTGCCGTGGCGGCGCTCTGGGCGATATGGTCGCGGGCGGTGACGACTATTTTGTAGGTTCCGAGCGGATAGGTCTCGTCGAAGAAGACCCGCAGGAAGTGCTGGTTGATAATGATATGGTTTTCGCCCCCGACCGGGCCGACATAGGCGATCATCCCTTCTTCGTGATCCGGCGCCGGTTTGCCGTCCGGTCCGATGAAGGCGACGTCGTAACTGAGATGGGCCTTACTCTCCGGGGAGAGGGCGAAGCCCCGGAACAGGGCGCGCAGGGAAAAGGTCTGGCCGGGATAGATGGTTTCGACCATGTGGATGGTCGGGCCGTATTGCGGTTCGACCTTGAGCCAGCTGTCGAGTTGATTGTCGAGGGTCGGCGCGACGAGGATATCGAGTCCGGCCGCCGGCGATGTCTGCGCCAGGGATGTTGCCAGCACCAGCAGCAGGATAAATTCGATCAGTCGTTTACGGTAATTCATCTTTCCCTTTCTTGCCTTTCTGCAGGAATTGACGCCATGCATCCCAGTAACTTTCGCGGCCGAGGAAGAAGATGTCGTTGTGATCGGCGCCATCGATCAGGTGGAGCTGTTTCGGTTGCGGGGCCAGATCGAACAGCTCCTGCGCCATGGCCGGCGGCACGATGGTATCGGCCGTGCCGTAGATCAGCAGCAGCGGGACCGGCAGCCCCTTGATCTTCTCATTATTATCATATTTGTCGTTGAGCAGCCAGCCGAGCAGGCGGTAGAGGATCGGGTAGTGGCGCTTGCCCATACCGGCGACCGAGGTGAAGGGGCTTTCGAGGATGAGACCTCGCGGCGGGGATTCGAGGGCGAGCTGCAGGGCCGCGGCGGCGCCGAGGGAACGGCCGAAATAGAACAAATTCCCGGCTGCTTCCGGCTTATGGTCACGTAACCAGTTCCGGGCAGCGCGGCCGTCGGCGTAGAGTCCGTTCTCGGATGGTACTCCTGCGCTCTGCCCGTAACCGCGGTAGTCGAAAATGAAAACGGAGAGGCCGAACCGGTGCAGTGCAAGCAGGTTGTCGACACGGTCACCGATGTTGCCGGCGTTGCCGTGGAAAAAGAGAACGGTCGGCGCGGCTTCAGCCGCCGGGATAAACCAGCCGTGCAGGCGGGTGCCATCCTCTGCCGTGAAGAAGATGTCTTCGTAGTCGAGACCGACCGCCTGCGGGGTCAGTGCAAGGGTCTTGGTCGGGAAATAGAGGAAATGCTGTTCCATCGTCGAATCACCCCAGGTCAAGGTGCCCAGAATCAGGACCAGGAGCGACGCCAGCAGAAGCAGGCGCCACCATGGCGGCAACAGGAGAAACCCCGGTTTCCGCTTTGCGCCCGGCATCGCCGCCTACTTGCGCCAGAAGCTCGGGAAGAAGAGGACGAGAACGGTGAAAAGCTCGAGCCGACCGAGCATCATGCAGACGATCAGGACCGACTTGCCGAAGGGGACGATGTGGGCGTAGTTGTCGGTCGGGCCGACCGAACCGAGTCCCGGGCCGATGTTACTCAGGCTGGCGATGACCGCCGCCCCGGCCGAAACCAGATCCATACCGCTCGCTGCCAGCAGGAATGAAGCGACAACGAATACCCCCATGAACAGCGCGAAAAATCCGAGGATCGATTGCATCACGTCCCGGTTGACCGGGGTGTTGCCGAGCTTGACCAGGCGGACGGCACGGGGGTGGATCAGCCGGAAGAGCTGGACCTGGGCATGTTTGAACAGGAGCAGGATCCGCGCCACTTTCATGCCGCCGCCGGTCGACCCGGCACAGCCGCCGATGAACATCAAAAAGACCAACAGGTACTGGCTGAGAACTGGCCAGAGTTCATAGTCGGCGGTACCGAAGCCGGTGGTGGTCAGGATCGAAACCGCCTGAAACGCACTGAAACGGAGGTTGTCGAAGAACGATTCGTAAACGGAGCCGAAGTTGGCAACGATGAGTATTGCAATTGCCAGCAGGGTAAGGCCGAGGTAGATGCGGAACTCCTCGTTACGATGCATCTCGCGCAGTCGTCCGCGCAGGGCGTGGTAATGGAGCGAAAAATTGACGCCGGCCAGGAACATGAACAGGGTGATGACCCAGTCGATGTAGGCGCTGTTGTAGGCGCCGACTGAAGCGTTGCGTGACGAGAAACCGCCGGTCGCCAGGGTGGCGAATGAGTGGCAGAGGGCCGCGTGCAGGTCCATGCCGCCGAACATCAGCAGTACCGTTTCGACACCGGTCAGGAATACGTAGACTCCCCAGAGCAGCTTGGCGGTATCCTGGATGCGCGGTTTCAGGCGGTCGGCGGTCGGTCCCGGCACCTCGGCCTTGAACAGCTGCATGCCGCCGACCCCGAGCATCGGCAGGATCGCCAGCGACATGACGATGATCCCCATGCCGCCGAGCCAGTGGGTCAAGGCGCGCCAGAGCAGGATGCTGGCCGGCAGGCTTTCGATCTCGGTCAGGATCGAGGAGCCGGTGGTGGTGAACCCGCTCATCGTTTCGAAGATGGCGTCAATCGGGGCCGGGATGGCGCCACTGAACAGGAACGGCAGGGCGCCGAACAGGGCATAGAACAACCAGCCGAAGGAGACGATGGCGAACCCTTCGCGGACCGACAGCTCACGCTCGCTGCGACAGAACTTGAACAAAGCCAGCCCGCAAATCAGGGAAATACCTGAGGACCAGAGAAAGGCCTCGGCGGCGCCGTCGTTGTAGATCAGCGCAAAGGGGATCGGGAACATCATTGCCGCCGCCAAAAAGAGCAGCAGCGCCCCGAGGATGCGGAGAGTGAGCAGGATGTTCATCTATTCGAAGAACCTCTCGACCTTAGTGACCGCTTCCGGAAGGGCGAAAATTACGACCCGGTCGCCCGCTTCCAGGGTGCTTTCACCGCTCGGAATCTGGTAGTCCGTGCCCCGGACAATAGCGCCGATAATAGCGTTTGCCGGGAAAATCAGCTCACGCAGGGGGGTGCCGAGAATCTCGCTGTCCTTCTTGATTTCGATCTCCAGCGCCTCGGCGTTGCTCCCCTCGATGGCGGAGACCGAGACGATATCGCCACGGCGGACGTATTTGAGAATGGCGCTGGCGGCGGCGATGCGCGGCGAGATGCAGACATCGATGCCGAGGGTCGGTGCCAGGCTGAGCATGTCGGGGCTGCTGACCAGGGTCAGGGTTCGTCCGACACCGTGCTGGCGGGCGAGTAGCGAACTGATAATATTGGTCTCTTCATTGTCGGTGGCGGCGATAAAGATATCGGCATACTCAACACCTTCGTCGATCAGGGTGCGGATGTCGGTCCCTTCGGCATGGATAACAATCCCCTTGTCGAGCTTGGCAGACAGTTTCTCGCACCGCTCCAGATCCCGGTCGATCAGGCGGACATCGAAACGGCGTTCACCCAACTGATTAGCGATATGCAGTCCGATGTGGCCGCCGCCGAGGATAAAGACCCGCTGCCGCTTCTTGTCCGCTTCTTCCTGTTTGAGCATGTACTGGATGGAAGGGAGATCGTTAGTGTGGGCGAAAATAAAGATGGCATCACCGGCCTGAATGACATCGTCGCCCCGCGGGATCAGGGTTTTGCCGTTGCGGGTGATGGCGGTGACGACGAAACGGTAGATGCCACGGATCTCTCCCAGTTCGCGCAGGGACATATCACACAGCGGGTTCTTTTCCTCGATCCGGTAGCCGAGGAATTGGATCTGCCCCTCGACGAACTCGGCGACATCGAAAGTGCCGGTTCGCCCGGCAATCTTGACGATCTCCTCGGCGACGGCGTCGTTCGGATTGATCAGCAGGTCGATGCCGAGTTTCTCCTTGGAGAGGATCGCTCCTTCGCCGGTGTAGTCGATGCTCTTGACCCGGGCGATGCGGGTACCGACGTTATACTCGCGGGCGAGCAGGCAGGCGAGGATATTGACTTCGTCGAAGTCAGTGACGGCGATGAAGATGTCGATCTCCTTGATCCCGGCCTGCTCGAGGGTTTCGGCGCTGGCGCCGTTGCCGGTGATGCCGAGAACGTTGAGACGGTCTTCGGCCCGGCGCAGATTTTCTTCGCTGCGGTCGATCAGCGTTACCTCGTGCCCCTCGATAGAGAGCCGTTCGCTGAGGAAATATCCGACCTGTCCGGCCCCGACGATCAATATACGCATAAAGGTTTCACCTTCTTTGTTGTCTTCAGCCCGTTCGATATTCCTTATTTGTGGGCTGTCATGAATGGCACTAGTTTAAGCCCCTTTACCGCCGCTACGGAGTAAACTCGGGACTGTCCCCTCGTTTTACCGGGGGCTGTCCCAGATGTTTAAGGGCCAAGAAAACGTGCAGCTTCGCGTCGCAAAGACCTGGGACAGCCCCCGTGCGGGGACAGTCCCGGTTCTGCTGTGTTCTTCCCTTAGACTAGTGCCACTCTGGGCTGTCATCGATCTTTTACGATCCGCTAAAATTGCATAAATCGGCAAAATGTGCAAGCCAATCAGACGTTTCGAAGGGCTTGTTCCGGGACGCCGATCCGGTTAGAATAGGCCGTGAAAGGATGGCTGCGGATGCTGTTTGAAACAGATGAAAAACATGTCAAGCGGGAGCGTCAGAAAGCCCGTGATTTGAGAAAAAGCCAGTGGTGGAAGAACCGGATCGCCCGGGGGGAGTGTCACTATTGCCATGCGCAGGTCGCGCCGTCGGAGTTGACGCTCGATCATATCGTGCCGGTTTCGCGCGGTGGCCGTACGACCAAAGGTAATTGTGTCGCCGCCTGCAAGGAGTGCAATAACAGGAAGAAGTCACAGACCCCGGTCGAGTGGAATGAATATCTCGAACGGCTCGGTTACCCGGAAGAGTAGTCCCTACAGTTCTTCGAAAATTTCGTCGTCTTCATCGTCCTCCTCATCATTCTCCTCGACAAAATCGTCATCCATGAAACGATCGAGAAACTTCTGGTTGTCGCGAATCCGGCGGGCGATATCCGACTGCAGTTCGTCCATCTCCGGGAACCGTGAAGCGGGTGCCTCCTCGGTGGTCTCCTGTTGTTCGTTCTCTTCGATGGTTTTTTCCTGATCCGACATGAATTCTCTCCGGTCTGAAGTGAGTGTCAGCTTCGCTATTCTAACAGAAAGTTTGCCCGATTTCATCAATGGTGGCATAGTTACTCGATGCGACAGAAGCGTTACAATCTGTTTTCGGAGCAGCTGAAGAAACAGTTCGGCGGCCGGGTGCACAAGATTTCGGTTGACGCCGGCTTCGGCTGCCCGAACCGGGAGGGGAGCAGAGCCCAGCCGGGCTGTCTGTTCTGCGACCCGGGCGGCTCCGGCGCGGTCGGGATTGAGCGGGCGCTGCCGGTGGGGCAGCAGGTCGAGCAGGGCAAGGAAGTGATGACGCGCAAGTACAAGGCGAAGCAGTTTATCGCCTACTTCCAGCCCTTCTCCAATACCTTCGCCCCGGTTCCCGAGCTGCGGAAACTTTACGATGAGGCGCTGACGGTCGACGGCGTGGTTGGACTGGCGGTCGGTACCCGCCCCGACTGTCTCGAAGAGCCGGTACTCGACCTGCTTGCCGAATTTGACCGCCGGACCTACTTCTGGCTCGAAATCGGCCTGCAGTCGACGCATGACAGCACCCTCGACCTGATCCGTCGCGGCCACGACTACCAGGTTTTTCTGGATGCCTATGCCGCGGCCCGGGCGCGGGGGCTGAAGGTCTGCGTCCATGTTATTATCGGTCTGCCGGGAGAGGAACGGGAACAGGTTTTGGCAACGGCCGACGAAATGGCCCGGCTTAAGGTCGCCGGAATCAAGATTCACCTGCTCCATATCCTCGACAACACCGAACTGGGCGGCATGTACCGTCGCGGCGAGGTTGATATCCTCGGCCAGGACGAGTATGTTTCACTGGTCGCCGATTTTATCGAGCGGCTGCATCCCGACACCCTGATTCACCGCTTGACCGGTGACGGACCGCGCCACAGCCTGCTGGCACCGCTCTGGTCACTTAATAAATGGGAAGTGCTCAATGCCATTGATGACGAACTTGAAAAACGGAACAGTCGCCAGGGGAGCCTCTGCCGGTTCACGGCTTAGGTTTCTCGTTCTTTGCTTGCTGACCCTCCTGCTGCTCTCCTGCCAGCAGAAGGCCGACACGCCGGAAGCGATCGTAAAGAAAGTGATCGCTGCGCATGGCGGGGCGGAGAAGTTGCGTGCGGTAAATGGGTACCTCTACCTCGGCCAGATCCAGGCGGCGATGGCAGACGATCAGGGGAAGGTCTGGATCCTCTACCGGGAGCCGGAGCAGCTGCGGGTCATCATCCGCATGACCGAGGGTAAAGAGGAGCGGTTGCTGCTCGGCGACGAGGGGTGGCGCGACAACGGCCGCGGGTTCGTTAAAGTCGATGGCCCGGCGCTGGCGGTGATGGCGTTCCAGGCCGAACATATCGACCTGCCGCGGCACCTGGTCGAGAAGCGCTACAAGGTGAAAAAAGCCGAGATCCAGAACGAGGAGAAAGGTGAAACGCTCATTCTGACCGATGCCGACGGGGTCGAAACCGTGGTTGTCGTCGATCCGGTCCGATCGGTGATACGGACGGTCGAGCGGGAATTCGATATAGCGGGACAGACGGTGCGGATGGGGGTCGCCTACGAAGACTACCGTGATGTCAAGGGGGTGCAGCTGCCGTTCCGGCTGCTCAACTTCGTTAACGGACAGCTGGTCGGCCGGACCGACTACCAGTCGGTACAGATCAACCCGCCGCTACCGGAACGGGTCTTCGAGCGACCGGAGTAACGTTTGAAAAAGAAGGAATGGTTCAGCGGGAGATACCCGGAGTGTCCGACTCGGCGACAACCGGAACCTCGCCGGCTCCGCTCCAGGAAATCAGCAGTAAAGACGCCCAGACAATACCAACCAATATAACGACAATTCTCATCATAATGGCCAGAAAGATACATGAGCTTCGACCGCGAGGCAAGAGGATAATTGCGCTGCCGCAATTTCTTGCCATCGCCATATTTGATGTGATATTTTGCGCGCTCTTTGGACCCGGAAAAATGAGTATGCACATATGAAACTCTCTTCTCTCAATCCTGAACAGCGTGCTGCCGTCGAACAGACGGAAGGCCCGGTCCTGATTCTTGCCGGCGCCGGTTCCGGCAAGACCCGGGTGATTACCTTCCGCATCGGTTACCTGCTGCAGCGCGGAGTCGACGCCGAGAATATTCTGGCGGTGACTTTCACCAACAAGGCGGCCAAGGAGATGCGCGAGCGCGTCTCCGGTCTGGTCGGATCGACCGCCGCTTCGCGGATGACGATTTCGACCTTCCATTCCCTCGGCGTGCAGATTCTGCGGCGGGAGATCACCCGGCTCGGGTTCAAGAAGGGATTTACCATCTACGGCGCCGCCGACCAGGTCCGCCTGATCCGCGATATCGTCGCCCGGCTGGCACCGCAGGGTGAAAAGTACGACGCCGAGCGGATCCTCTACCTGATCTCGGCCGCCAAAAACCGGCTCGAAGAGCCGGACCGCTTCCGCTTCAACCCGGGCGATCCATACGCGCGCATGGCGTCGGAGGTCTATCCCGAATACCAGCAGGCGCTCAAGGCGTTCAATGCCATCGACTTCGACGATATCCTGATGTACAGCGAAAAGCTGCTCCGGGAAAACGGGGAGGCGCGCACCTTCTTTCAGGAGCGCTTCCACTACATCATGGTTGACGAGTACCAGGACACCAACCACGCCCAGTACCGGATCCTGCAGCTGCTGACCGGTGAGCGTAAGAACCTCTGCGTGGTCGGTGACGACGACCAGTCGATCTATGCCTGGCGTGGTGCCAACCCCGGTAATATTCTCGATTTCGACAAGGATTTTCCCGGGGCGACGGTGGTCAAGCTGGAGCGCAACTACCGCTCCACCGCCGCTATCCTGGCGACGGCGAACAGCCTGATCGCCCACAACAAGAAGCGCAAAGATAAAATATTGCGCCCCGTCGGCGAACAGGGGGAGCCGGTGGTGCACATCAACTGCGAGAACGAGGAGGAAGAGGCCGAACAGGTCGCCACCACCATCCGCAACGCCATCTACAACCGCGAGGCGGAATATTCCGATTTCGCCATCCTCTACCGCACCAACGTTCAGTCGCGGGTGTTCGAGGAGCAGCTCCGCTACGAAGATATTCCCTATGTCCTGATCGGCGGCCAGCAGTTCTTCGATCGCAAGGAGGTTAAGGATGTCCTCGCTTACCTGCGGGTGATCCTCAACCGGCGTGACGAGGTCAACCTGCTGCGCATCCTCAACTATCCGCGGCGCGGTATCGGCCCGACCAGCGCCGACAAGCTGATCCGGGCCTCCGCCGAGCGCGACTGTCCGCTCTGGGATGTCCTCGCCGATCCGTCGTCGGTCCCGGGACTGGAGCCGCGGGTCAGTGACGCCCTCTCCCGATTTGTCTACCTGCTTGAGAGCTACCGCCAGCGCTTTCGGACCTCTTCCGGTCTCGCTGCCCTGCTGCGCCAGCTGGTGACTGAGCTCGATATCGAGGGGGAGCTGCATCGATCCCTCAACGATCCGGATCGAGCGCGCAAGCGGATGGAGCACGTCGAGGAGGTGGTCAACGCCATGGCCAACTTCGAGCAGCGCGAAACCAAGCCGACCCTGCGTGCTTTTCTGGAGAAGGTTTCACTGCTCGACGAGGAGGAGCCGGGCGGAAACGACAAGGAGAAGAAGCTGGCGCAGGATGCGGTGGTGCTGATGAGCCTGCATTCGAGCAAGGGGCTGGAGTTCGATCACGTCTTCCTGGTCGGGGTCGAGGAGGAGTTTTTACCGCACACCAAGTCGATCTCGGAGACGATGGATGTCGACGAGGAGCGGCGGCTCTGCTACGTCGGCATCACCCGCGCCCGCAAGAGCCTCACTATCAGCAGCTGCCTGGAACGGCGCAAGTTCGGCAAGATGCTGCAGCGGGTGCCGAGCCGTTTCCTCGAAGAGATCAGCCCCGACCTGCTGCTCCAGCGGGAAGCGGGCGAGGGTCGGGATTTGCCGCCGGAAGAAGAGGAGAAGAAGGCGGCCGACTTCTTTGCCGGTATTCACGGCCTGTTCGACGACTGACCGGTCGTCGAACTACTTCAATACGAAAAACGCGATCAGCGCAATAACGATCACGGCGATAACGATACCGATCGCCTTGCCGCCGCCGGACGAGGTTTCGACCGGGGCGGCCTCTTCCAATTTGCCGACCACCGGAAAGCGCTCGACTACCGCCCGCACATGCGGCGCCTCCTTCAACTCATCGGTCAGATCCCGGCCGGCCTGGTGCAACCCCTGGTGGTCGCCGTCGATCCACATCGTACTTTCACTGAAATCATAAATGACTCCGTTCACGGCACCATACGCCTTGCGGCCTTCCCGGCCGTCGTATTCCGATAATTCTTCCCGCGTCATCTGACACCTCCTGAATCATTGTTAACTATCCCGGGTTCAAGTTGTAAGTGCAACTTTGCAGGGGTAGTTTAAGTGAGCAAGCTGCGGTAGCATCTATGCCACCTAGACTTCCCGGTCAAAGGAGCAC
>PKTZ01000055.1 GCA_002868925.1 Desulfuromonas sp.
CGCCTTGACGATGACTTCGGCCTTCTTTCCTTTGCCGGCGACAACGTCGAGCGAAGCGCGCTGGCCCTGAAGCAGTTCGAGGTTGGTCTTTTTCATATAGCTGTCGCCATCGAGAGAGATGACGTCAGTCTGGTAGTAGTAGTTGAGCAGCTCTTCGGCCGTGTAACCGAGCGCCTTGAGCAGAACCGTCGCCGGCAGCTTACGTCGGCGATCGATCCGTACATAGAGAATATCCTTGTGGTCAAAATCGAAGTCGAGCCAAGAACCACGGTAAGGGATGACCCGGGCGCTGTAGAGCAGCTTGCCACTGGAATGGGTCTTGCCCTTGTCATGGTCGTAAAAGACGCCCGGCGAACGATGCAACTGACTGACAATAACCCGCTCGGTCCCGTTGATGATAAAGGTTCCGTTTTCGGTCATCAGCGGAATTTCGCCGAAATAGACTTCCTGCTCCTTGATATCCCTGATCGACTGAACGCCGGAATCCTTATCAGAATCCCAGGTCACGAGACGGACCCGGACCTTGACCGGGGAGGAGAAGGTCATCCCCCGCTGGTGACACTCTTCGACATCGTACTTGGGAACACCGAGCGAATAGGAGACGTATTCCAGAGAACAGGTCTCGCTAAAATCGCGGATCGGAAAAACGGAGCGGAAAACCGCCTCGAGGCCGCTGTTCTGACGTGCCGACGAGGGCAGGTCGGATTGCAGGAAACGCTGATACGATACCTTCTGGATATCGATCAGGTTCGGAATATCAATGATTTTCTTGATTTCAGCGAAATGCTTCCGCAGCAATTGGTTATTCGCGATCGAATAAGCCATGTTTTCTCCTTTTGCTGGCCACAACCTTTTTCAGGCCGGGCATAACGGGCATCAGGACCCGGAGACCGTCACAAACTCATAAACTGTTAAATTTACGACAGATTGCAAAGTTTGCAACCGCTCCCACAAGGATATCTATCTGGTTTTTCCCCGTAAAAGAAAAGTGCAGGGAAAGAAAAGCAGACTAGCCAAGGCCGCAAAAGCGACCTTGGCTAGAACATATTTATCAAGCCCGAAGACTACTTGAGTTCAACCGATGCGCCGGCTTCTTCAAGCTGCTTCTTGATATCTTCGGCTTCGTCTTTGGCGGCAGCTTCCTTGACGGTGTTCGGAGCGCCGTCGACCATTTCCTTGGCTTCTTTGAGGCCAAGACCGGTGACCGAACGGACAACTTTGATAACGTTGATCTTCTTGTCGCCGGCGCCGGTCAGGACAACATCGAACTCGTCCTTCTCTTCGACAGCGGCAGCTTCGCCACCGACAGCCGGGCCAGCAGCAACGGCAACCGGAGCAGCGGCGGAAACGCCGAACTTGTCTTCCAGTTCCTTAACCAGGTCAGCCAGTTCGAGAACCGACATGTTCTCAATAAACTCTACAACTTGTTCTTTAGTAACTTCAGCCATTGTTCTAATCTCCTCTAAATTATGAAAAACTCTTCAAGTCTTTTTAAATCATTTCGTTTACGGTTTAAGCTGCTTCCTTCTGATCCTTGATCGCGGCCAGTACCTGAACCAGTGAACGGTTCACGGCGGCCAGCACACCAACAAAGTTGGTAGCCGGAGCGCTCATCGAACCAAGCATCTTGGCCAGCAGTACCTCACGACTCGGCAGATCAGCCAGCGCCTTGATTTCGGCGACCGACAGAATCTTGCCGTCGAGTACACCGGCCTTGATTTCAAACGCCTCGACCTTCTTGGCGAATTCACTCAACGCCTTGGCCGGAGCGACCGGATCGCCGGTGGCGATGGTCAGCGCCGTCGGACCGTTCAAGAACTCGTCCAAGCACTCGTTATCGGTCCCTTTGACCGCCAGCTTGACCAGAGTGTTCTTGACAACGCGATACTCAACACCAGCTTTGTGCAACTCACCGCGCAGCTCGTTCGCCTGATCGACATTGATGCCACGATAGTCGGCGAGATAAGCCGCCTTGGCTTCAGCGAGTTTCTCTGCCAGTTCCGCGACAATCTGTTCCTTGCTGTTTCTGTTCAACGTCTCTCCTCCTTTCCTGTTTTTTCAAAACCGTTTGCACGGTTTTGTGCCCCAGTCTTCAAGGGCATGGAGAGAGATGAAAGATCGTCAAACCATGTCCAGCCTCGACAGGCGATGTTGCCATTAAGCACTTTACAGCGCACCTGTTTTCTCCGACCGGGAGCAGAACCTGCCGCCCGCAGGGGCGACAGCCTGATATGAAATTTTTATTTTACCTGCGACTGCAGGTCCGGCACATCGAGATTCATGCCCGGGCCCATGGTGCTGGAGATACTGACCTTCTTGAAGTAGGTCCCCTTGGCCGATGAAGGCTTGGCCTTGGTCAGGGTATCCATCAGCGCCAGCACGTTACCGCGCAGCTTTTCAACGTCGAAGGAGACTTTTCCGACCGGGACGTGAATGATACCGGCCTTCTCGACACGGTACTCTACCTTACCCGACTTCGCCTCTTCGACCGCCTTGCCGACCTCGAAGGTGACGGTGCCAACCTTGGGGTTCGGCATCAGGCCACGCGGGCCGAGCAGCTTACCGATCTTGCCGACCGTCCCCATCATGTCGGGAGTGGCGATCGCGGTATCGAAGTCG
>PKTZ01000160.1 GCA_002868925.1 Desulfuromonas sp.
ACTCGTCGGCGATGACCGGCACTTCGATCACGGCGTCGGCCTGGGAGGTGGCGATCTCGAAGCCGGTGGTGGTGACGGCGATCACCCGGCCGGCGCGGGCTCGGAACTCTTCCACGTGGGAGACGACCTTCTCGGCGGTCTCGTTCTGCGGCACCACCACGACCACCGGCAGATGCTCGTCGATCAGGGCGATCGGGCCGTGCTTCATCTCGCCGGCCGGGTACCCCTCGGCGTGGATGTAGGAGATTTCCTTGAGCTTGAGCGCTCCCTCGAGTGCGGCCGGGTACTGGTTGCCGCGACCGAGATAGAGGAAATCGGAAGCCTGGAAATAATCCTTGGCCATCTCCTCGATCGGACCGTCCAACTTGAGCACCTCCTCGACCAGACGTGGCAGGGTCAGCAGGTCGTTGACCAGGTCCCGGCAGTTCTCGGCGGTCACTATGCCCCGGACCCGGCCGAAATGGAGGGTAAACAGGAAAAGAGCGACCAGCTGGGTGGTAAAGGCCTTGGTCGAGGCGACCCCGATTTCCGGTCCGGCGTGGGTGTAGATGATGCCGTCGCTCTCGCGGGCGATCGACGATTCGACCACGTTGCAGATGCAGACGACCTTTCCGCCCTTGCCGCGCGCTTCGCGCAGGGCGGCCAGGGTGTCGGCGGTTTCGCCCGACTGGCTGACGACGATGGTCAGGGTCTTGTCGGTGATGATCGGATTACGGTAGCGGAACTCGCTGGCGATATCGACCTCGACCGGCACCCGGCAGTGCTGCTCGATCATGTACTTGCCGACCAGGGCGGCGTGCCAGGAAGTGCCGCAGGCGACGAGGAAGACCTTGTCGAACTTGGCAAGCTGGTCGGCCTCGATCTGCAGATCTTCGAGGTAGATCGAACTCTCGTTCTCCTGAACCCGGCCGGCGATGGTATCGGCGATGGCGCGCGGCTGCTCGTGGATCTCCTTGAGCATGAAGTGCTTGTAGCCCCCTTTTTCCGCCATCAGCGGCGACCAGGTGATGGTCTTCGGCTGCTTGTCCAGCGGTTCGCCGTCGAGGGTGGAAACGCTCATCTGCTCGCGGCTGAAGACGACCATCTCGCCATCCTCAAGGAAGATCATCTCCCGGGTATGGGAGAGCATCGCCGGGATATCGGAGGCGACGAAGTATTCTCCCTCACCCTGACCGACTACCAGCGGTGAGCCGAGCTTGGCTGCGATCAGCTTCTCCGGTTCGTTACGATTGATAACGGCAACGGCGTAGGCGCCGCGCACCTGCTTTAGGGCGTTGCGCACGGCGGTCTCGAAACCGCACCCTTCTTTGTCGTAAGATTCGATCAGGTGGGCGACGATCTCGGTATCGGTTTCGGAGCTGAAGGTGTGCCCCTTTGCCTTAAGCTGTTCGCGCAGCTGCAGGTAGTTCTCGATGATGCAGTTGTGGACAACAACGACATTGCCGGCACGGTGCGGATGGGCGTTGATCTCCGACGGCTTGCCGTGTGTCGCCCAGCGGGTATGACCGATCCCGAGCGTACCGACAAGCGGCTGCTGGCGCAGCAGGCCGTCGAGATTGACCAGCTTCCCCTCGGCCCGGCGAACATCGATCTGCCCCTGGTCGAGGGTGGCAATCCCGGCCGAATCGTAGCCGCGGTACTCGAGCCTCTGCAGCCCGGCATAAATGATCGGCGAGGCCTCCTGGTTTCCGATATATCCGACAATTCCGCACATAGAAAATCTCCAAAATCAGAAGACAGAATACAGGAGTCAGTAGACAGGAGAAAACAATCTAATTCTGTCTTCTGCATTCTGACTACTGTCTTCTCTTCTTTCCTACTTCTTGCTTTTCTTATTCTTCTTCGCCCAACCCTCGACATTCTTCTGAACCGAACGGGCGATCGCCAGGGCATCGGGTGGCACATCCTTGGTGATGGTCGAACCGGCTCCGATCAGGCTGTTGCGGCCGATCTTGACCGGGGCGACGAACTGGACGTCGCTGCCGACAAAGACATCGTCCTCGATCGTGGTCACGAACTTGTTGGCACCATCGTAGTTGCAGGTGATGGTACCGCAGCCGAAGTTGACGTTCTTCCCGACCTCGGCGTCGCCGATGTAGGTGAGGTGGCTCGCCTGCGAACCGGTGTCGAGGTTCGCTTTCTTGGTTTCGACGAAGTTGCCGATCTTGTTGCTGCCGGCCAGGTTGGTGCCGGGACGTAGGTGAGCCATCGGGCCGATAGCACAGTCGTCACCGAGCGTCGACTCGGCCATGACCGAACCGCTCTTGATGTGTGCCCGGTCGCCGATGGTGCAGTCGGTAATGACCGCCCCCGGCTCGATAATAGAGCCGGCACCGATGCGGGTCGTACCACGCAGGTGGACATTCGGATGCACGATGGTGTCGGTACCGATGCTGACCTCGCCGTCGATATAACAGTTGTCCGGATCGATCAGGGTCACCCCGTCCCGCATCAATTTTTCGTTAATCCGCTGCCGCATTACTGCGGCCGCCTCGGCCAGTTGAACCCGGTCGTTGATTCCCATCACTTCCTCCTCGTCGACAACCAGGGCACGCACCGTCTTCCCTTCCCGGTTGGCGGCGGCGACGATGTCAGTCAGGTAATACTCCTGCTGGGCGTTATCGTTACCGACCGACTGCAGCGCCTCGAAGACCCACGGCGCCTCGAAAGCATAGATGCCGGCATTGATTTCACAAATCTGCTGCTGCTCGGCGGTGGCATCCTTCTGCTCGACGATCGCCTGTACCACTTCGCCGTCGCGCACGATCCGGCCATAGCCGGTCGGGTCATCGACGACCGCTGTCAGCAGCGAAACCGAAGCCTGTTCGGCGGCGTGCATTGCCAGCATCGCCTCGATAGTCTCTTGTTGCAACAGCGGCACATCTCCGCAAAGCAGGAGCAGAGTGCCGCGAAAATCCTGCAGCGCCGGCTCGGCGCAGAGCAGGGCATGGCCGGTGCCGAGCTGTTCTTCCTGCAGCGCAAAAGAGAGCTGTTCGTTATCGAGCCGCTGCCGGACCCGGTCGGCGCCATGACCGACCACCAGCACGATCGGGTCACAACCGATCTTCCGGCTTAGAGTGGTCGGCCAGGCGGCCAACGGCGCGCCGGCGATCTCATGCAGAACCTTGGGCAGGTCCGATTTCATTCGTGTTCCCTGGCCGGCTGCCAGAATGACCGCCGCCCACGATTGTCGTGTCATCAACCTCTCCAAACGTTGTCTGTTTTCGGGGCGTTCATTATTGCCAAACATGCGCAACGAGTCAAGAAATATACCTGTTTACAGGCACTTAGTTTCGGGAAAACTTTTGCAAAAAATGGTGATCTCAAGTATAGTTCTTAGCTGCGGAGGACGAAATGAACATGAATGACGATCGTACCAGAATTGCCCGTGAACTGGAGCGGATCGAGGTCGATATGAAAAGACTCGAAATTGCTTACGAACAATACTTTTCCGGTATCGAAAAACGGGAGCCGATGAAGGATCGCGAGGATCTGACCAAGCGGATCCGCCAATTTGCCAACCGGCGCATCATGCAGACCGACCTGCGGTTCAAGTACCAGAACATCGCGACCCGCTTTCACAGCTATAACGGCCACTGGAACCGTATCCTCAAGTTGATGGACGAGGGGAAGTATCATCGCAACGCCAGCCAGGTGATGAAGCCGACCGGCACCAAGAACCAGCCGAAACCGGAATCGAGGACCGCTTCTTCCGGCGGCAACGACGTCGACAATCTCTACAACGACCTGCTCGCCGCCCGCAAGTCGTGCAACATGGGCGGCAATGCCCCGGACAAAAACCAGGTCGCCTCGATGCTGGAGAAGCAGAAGGCAAAAATCCGCGAGAAGTTCGGTGACCGGAAGGTCGCCTTCAAAGTTGAAACCAAGGACGGCAAACCCCGCATCGTGGTCAAGGCCAAAGCGTAAATGATGCGCCGCAAGCAGAGGAAAAAAGCCCTGGTCCTCGCCGGCGGCGGCATCATGGGTGCGGCCTACGAAATAGGCGTCCTCACCGCCCTCGACCGACTCTTCGCCAGCAGCTTCAGCGTCAACCGTTTCGACACCTACCTCGGCATCAGCGCCGGCTCGATCATCGCCACACTGGCCGCCAACCGGATCAGGCCGGCTGACATTTTCACCGCCATCGCCCGCGACGAGCGCCGGGTTTTCAACTGGCGCCGCAAGGACATCTACCGCTTCGATTTCAAACAGAGCGTTGTCGCCGGATTCGAGCTGTTCGCCAACCTCTTCCGCATCTCCCGTCACCATCGCAAGCAGAACTGGAAGTTCAACCTGCACGATTTCGTCTACATTCTGCAGGAGCAGTTTCCGTCCGGCCTGTTCGCGCTCGACCCGATGCAGAAGTACCTCTGCTCCGCTTTCCGCCAGGAGAATATGCGTGACCGTTTCGATGACCTGAAAGCGGAGCTCTTCATCCCAGCCTACGATCTCGACCGGGGAGAGCGGGTCATCTTCGGCAGCGAGGGGTACCGCGACTGCCACATCTGCGAAGCGATTACCGCCTCCTGCGCCATCCCCTATTTTTTCCGCCCCTACCGGATCGGCAAAAGCGACTATATCGACGGTTCGAGCGGCAAGGTGCTGCACCTCGACATCGCGATCGAACGGGGGGCCGACCTGATCGTCGTAGTCAACCCGCGGGTCCCGATCGACAACGACCCGGAGCACGCCTGCCTACCCTCTCTCTCCTACGGCGAATGCTCCAACATTTCAAAACTCGGGCTAAACTTCTCCTGGGAGCAGGCCCGCCGGATCGAAGCCAAGGAAAATATCGAGATCGCACTCGAAGGCTAACGCAAGAAATACCCGAAGGTCGACATCGTCCTGTTCGAACCGGGCCGCGACGAGTCACTGCTCTTCTTCCAGAACCCGATGAGCATGATTGCCCGTACCCAGACCATGGCCTACGGTTATTCGACTATGCTCGGCCAGCTCAAGCTCCGTTTCGATGAGTTGGACCCGATCTTCAAAAGGAACGGCATCGACATCACCAAAGAGAGACTCGACCAGCCGGCCCCGGTCGAGGTCGGCCTGTAAATAGTTGGTCACAGTTCAAAAGGCTGTTAAAATGGCAATATTGCCCGGTATCGAGTCGATTCGCCGATCGCCATCTCAGGAGTCGCGATGAAAATTGTCTTCCCGACCCTTCATGTCAGAAAATCTGCCCAGGCGACCCCGCTGGCAGCCGCCTGCCTGGCCGCGGCGATTCACGACCGCCCGGACTGCAATTGCATTCTACTTGACTTTTTCCCCGATGACCCGCAGGACAAGATCGTCCACGCCATACTTAAGGCGTCGCCCGACCTGATCGTGATTCCGCTCTACACCTGGAATCGCGCCGCCATGCTCGCAGTCTGCCGGGAGCTACGACAGCAGGCACCAACCCTGAAGCTGTTGGCCGGCGGACCGGAAGCGACCGCCGACCCGGCCGGGGTCATCAACGAAGGGGCTCTCGATGCTGCGATCCGCGGCGAAGGCGAAGAAACCTTTGTCGAAGTTATCGACCTGTTGCTTGAGAGCCGGCCGCTGACGATTATCCCGGGGCTCTCCCTGCCGAAGGATGGGTCGGTCATCGACGGTCCGGAGCGGGTTCTGACCGAGCCCGAAAACCTCGTCTCCCCCTGGCTGACCGGCATCATCGCGCCGCCGCCCGGCGGCGGGCTGCTCTGGGAAGTAGCGCGCGGCTGCCGTTTCGAATGCAGCTACTGTTTCGACAGCCTCGGCGCCAAAGGGGTCAGCAAAATCCATCCGGAACGGCTCGCCGCCGAGCTCGATCTTTTTCGAGAGGCCGGAGTCAGCCAGGTCTGGGTTCTCGATTCAACCTTTAACGATCCACCACTACGCGGCAAGCATTTACTGCAGATCATTGCCGCCCATGCCCCCAATATCCATTTTCATCTCGAAGCAAAAATCGACTTTATCGATGACGAGATGATCCAGATGATGGCGTTTATCCCCTGTTCGGTGCAGATCGGCATCCAGTCGTTCCACCCCCAGGTGCTGCGGGCAATTTACCGGACGATCGACATCGAGCATTGTATCGCCAACATCCGTGCAATGTGTGAAGCAGGCATTACCTACGGTTTCGACCTGATCTACGGTCTACCGACCGACACCCTCAACGGCTTCCGCACCAGTCTCGACACCGCGTTTTCCCTGCTACCAAACCAGGTCGACCTCTTTCCGCTGTCGGTCCTGCCGGGTACACGCCTCGCCTCCCAGACGGAGAAATTCCACCTGCGGGCCGAGAATGCACCCCCCTACGAAATCATCGAAAGCGACAGCTGGAGTTCCGATATGCTGGAGAAGGCGCGGCTGCTGACCGCCGCCACCGACCTCTTCTACAATATCGGCCGGGCGGTCGGCTTTTTCCAGACCGTCGTCGACGCGACCGACGAAAAACCGGTCCCCTTCCTCGAGGGCTTCGCCGACTGGCTGATGCTCCACCAGGGGGTCTACCGTTCGGTACTGTGCGACAGCGAGTGCTGGCTACCGGAAGAGATCCTGCCGATGCAGGAAGGGTACGTCCAGTTCCTGATGATGCGCAACCACAACGAGGGGATGCTGCAGGCGGCACTCGACCTGATCCGCTACCATTTCCACTATGCCGAGACCCTGCTCGAGCAGAGCATTGTCCCGGTCGAAGAGATCGGGACCGACGATCCCTGGCATCAGATCTGGCAGCGCTCGCCGCACATCCGGCTGGTGCCGTTCGCCTACGAAATACTCGATCTGCAGCAGATGGACGAGATCGACCTGGAGGAGTTTATCGAACTGTTCCGGCCGGTCGGCTCGGTGGCGCTGTTTTACCGGCGTGACGACGAGGTGTTCTGCGAATCGATGGAGGAAGACTTCCTCACCCTGCTCAAAAACTGCAACGGCGAATTAAGCCCGGAGGAAATTTTTGCCGGCGCGATCTTGCGCGAAACCGGCGAAGAGATTGTCCGCTTTGCCGTCAGCGAAGGGTTCCTGCTGCCGGCCGATTGAAACACCAGGTTGCCGGATTCAGCATAAATAAAAAGGGGGCGGTCTTACTGACCGCCCCCGACGTGTTTCATTTCCGTTGTTTGATGTGACCGACCCGCCCGACCTCATTTGAGCAGCAGGTCCATCACTCCGCGATAAGTCTCCCGCTTGCGCTCCGATTCCTCGTAAAGGCTCGAAGAAAAAATCGCAGTGGCGGCATGTTCGGCCATCATCGAAAAGAGCTGGTGGTCGATATCCTCGAACTTCTCCTTCTGTTCGAACAAGCGATAGATGGCGAGCACGGCGGTCACTTCGTCGTGAATGACGAAGGGGATAACCGCGAGCGGCGCCTGTGGATCGTCCGAACCGTCGAGCACCGGGCCGTCGGTCAGAAAAATCTCCTTGTCGTTGACCACCTGGCCGAAGAATTCATTCTCGGTAACCCGAATACTCTTCGGAAAATCTCCCTCCTCGAACCCCTCGTCCGCCAGGTATTCGAGAATCGGCGAGCCCTTAGGCCGCAGAAGCAGGGTAAATTTCTCGGCGCCGATAAAGTTAATGGTGATTTCCTTGATAATATCGATGACCTGCGACTGGTCAAGCACCGAATGCAGACGGGACGACGCAATGTAGAGGTTGGTCAGGTTGTTGTTAATCTCTTCGGTCCGGACCAGCTGGTTGGCAAACTCGAAATTTTCCTCCTCCAACTCCCTGATCCGCGCCCGCAACTCTTCCGCTTCCTCTTCCAGTCTTTTATTTTCATCTCCGAGGCGCTCGACTTTCTGTTCGAAACGATCAGGGATCACCACCGATTCGGTCACCTCTATTGCCCCGCTGAGCCGTTCATCCTCCCCCTCGTGATGAACGATATAGACGCCACACCCCTTTTCTCCTTCATTCTCGACCCGGGCGACTTTTCCGAGCAGCTTGACCTCGTTGCGACCGGGAAGTTCCAGGGTAATGCTGATCACGGCACCGATCGCGAAATCCTTGTCGGTTTCGATAAAGATCCCGTTGCGCGACAGGTCCCGTGCCCGGGCCGGGCCGGACCAGGCATCGGACTCGACATGCACCGCTACGCCGATGAAGTCGCGCGGGGCGCGGCGCGACTTGACCTGGCCGAGCAGGCGCTGGATCTTATCGATCAACTCCTGCTTGCTGACCGGCTTGGTGATATAGTCGTTGCAGCCGGCCTGGAGGCACTTCTCGACTTCGATCCGCTTGCCGGCAGCGGTAACCATGATGATCGGCAGCGCCTTCCACATCTCGCTCTGGCGTAGTCGGCGGCAGACCTCGTCACCGTCGATCCCGCCCATGTAGAGATCAAGCAGGATCAGGTCGGGAGCGATGGCGTCGATCCGCTCCAGAACCTCCTCGCCCGACCTGGCGGTAAACAGCTCGTAGCCGGTCTCGAGCAAAAGGGACTTTTCCAACTCGAGGAAGAGTTCGACATCGTCGACCAGTAGAATTTTTGCCATAATGAAATGAACCTTAAAGGATTGGTTTTCAAAAACTAACCGACCCGACAAAAAAAGTAAAGCCCCCTTAATAAGGGGGCTTCGTTATCTAAAGCTGAATCTAGTTGCTCAAGCGACTTCGTCGATCCGGTGCCGGTAGTGGGGTCGCCCTTTGATCAATTCCCGGATCTCCGAAATAGCGGGAACCCGGCCGGCTACCCTGACATCGTCGTCGATCAAAAGTGCCGGCGTCACATAAACCCGGTTGTCGATCATTTTCCTGCTGTCGCGATAGAGGTGAACCTCGGCCTCTACCGCCATTTCATCGAGCGCTGTCCGCACATTCTCCAGGGCCTGGTCACAGCGTCGATTGCTGTCTGGTCTGCAGAGAATATCAATGCGCATTGTCCTTCTCCGTAAGTTCTTAAAGGTTAAATTTACAAATATGACCTTTGTGGTTACATTTTACACTTTTTGCTCCATTTGTCACGTAGAAACGAACAAACCGGGTCCAACTTATTACGTCGTTTTGACCTGTAGTTCTCCGTCACTAACCTCGACGCGCAGCGTCATGCCTTCCGTGACCTCGCCGGAGATGATGGACCGACCAATCCTGGTTTCGAGCTGGTGCTGCAGGTAGCGCTTGAGAGGCCTTGCGCCGTAGACCGGGTCATAGGCGGCATCGGCGACGAACTGTTTCGCCTCGTCCGTCAGCACGACATCGAGGTGCTGATCGCGCAGGCGCTGCCGTAACTGCTCGACCTGCAGATCGACAATGCTGACGATCTCTTGCTTTGATAGCGGCTTGAACAGGACCACGTCGTCGACCCGGTTGAGGAACTCCGGGCGGAAATGGTGGCGCAGCGCATTCATCACGCTTAGCCGTGCCGCCTCGCCGATCGTTCCATCGGCGGCGATCCCTTCGAGCAGGAACTCGGAGCCGATATTCGAGGTCATGATGATGACCGTGTTCTTGAAATCGACGGTTCGCCCCTGGGCATCGGTCACCCGCCCATCGTCGAGGATCTGCAGCAACACGTTGAACACCTCCGGGTGCGCCTTTTCGATCTCGTCGAACAGGATCACGGCATACGGCTTGCGCCGCACCGCCTCGGTCAACTGACCGCCCTCCTCGAACCCGACATAGCCGGGCGGGGCACCGATCAGGCGACTGACGGCATGCTTCTCCATGTACTCCGACATGTCGATCCGGACCATGTTCTCTTCGCTGTCGAACAGCGACTCGGCGAGGCTGCGGGCCAGCTCGGTCTTGCCGACCCCGGTTGGCCCGAGAAAGATGAATGAGCCGATCGGCCGCTTCGGGTCCTTGATCCCGGCCCGGGCCCGGATCACCGCATCGGCCACCAGCTGCACCGCCTCGTCCTGCCCGATCACCCGCTGATGGAGGATGGTATCGAGTTTGAGCAACTTCTCCCGTTCACCCTCGACCAGCCTGCTCACCGGAATCCCGGTCCAGCGGGAGATGATCTCGCCGATCTCGTCCTCACTCACCTCTTCCCGGACCAGACGCGGACCTGTTTGGCCTTCGGCTTCGGCCGTCTCCGCATCCTGCAACTCCTTTTCCAGCAGTGGCAAGCGGCCATGTTTCAGTTCGGCCGCCCGGTTCAGGTCGTAGTCCCGCTCGGCGATCTCGATATCGCGGCGTACCTGCTCAATCTCCTCGCGCAGATCCTGCAGCTTTTTGATCGACCCTTTCTCGTTCTCCCACTGCATCTTCAGGGCATCGGTCTCGGTGTGCAGGTCGGCCAGCTCCTTGCGCAGGTTCTCCAGTCGTGCCTTGCTCGCCTTGTCCTTCTCTTTTTTCAGCGCCGCCTCCTCGATCTCGAGTTGCATCACCCGGCGGGTGGCGCTGTCGAGTTCCTGCGGCATCGAATCGATCTCGGTCCGGATCATGGCGCACGCCTCATCAACCAGGTCGATCGCCTTGTCCGGCAGGAAGCGATCGGAGATGTACCGGTTCGACAGAACCGCCGCGGTGACGATGGCGTTGTCATGGATGCGGACCCCGTGATGGACCTCGAACCGTTCCTTAAGCCCGCGCAGGATACTGATCGTCTCCTCGACCGTCGGCTGATCGACCAGCACCGGCTGGAAACGGCGCTCCAAGGCAGCGTCCTTTTCAATGTATTTACGGTATTCGTCGAGGGTTGTCGCCCCGATGCAGTGCAGCTCGCCGCGGGCGAGCAACGGCTTGAGCATGTTGCCGGCATCCATCGCCCCTTCCGCCTTGCCGGCGCCGACGATGGTGTGCAGTTCATCGATAAAGAGGAGGATACGCCCCTCACTCTCGCGGATCTCGTTGAGCACCGCCTTGAGCCGTTCCTCGAACTCGCCGCGGAACTTTGCTCCGGCGATCAGAGCGCCCATGTCGAGAGCGAAGACGCTCTTCTCCTTGAGCCCTTCGGGAACATCACCGCGCACGATCCGATGGGCCAACCCTTCGGCGATGGCGGTTTTGCCGACCCCCGGCTCGCCGATCAGCACCGGGTTGTTCTTAGTCTTGCGTGACAGAATCCGGATCACCCGACGGATCTCCTCGTCCCGACC
>PKTZ01000140.1 GCA_002868925.1 Desulfuromonas sp.
AGGCTGTCGCCACCAAGACACCAAGGATACCAAGAAAATCAAAGTATTTTTTTAACGCAAAGGCGCGGAGACGCAGAGAGAAACAAAACTATTTAAGGTTAAAATAAAACCCCGTGTTCAAGTAATGTTTTGGTTTTACCATAAAAAGATTTCTACTTTTTTCGATTCTCGACTTTCTTCGCGTCTTGGCGGCTTCGCGTGAGACAAGCCTTTAAGAATTAATCTTTCTTTGTGTTCTTCGCGTTTATGCGTGAGATGTTTTTTACGAATCAGTTTTTCTCTGGTGTTGTGAGGGCCAACTCTCCCCGGCAAAAAGTCCGAACAAAAAAGGCTCCTCCGTTTACCGGAAGAGCCTTCTTCATCTGTTACAGATTGAACGGTCGCCAATCTATTCCTCCGGCAACCAGCAGAGGCAGGGTTGACGGGCTGCGGTGGTCTCGTCGAGCCGCTTAACCCGGGTCAGGGTCGGCGCGTCGTGCAGCAGCTCCGGGGTCTTGTCCGCTTCCTCGGCGATGGCAAGCATGGCGTCACAGAACTCGTCGAGGATCTCCATGCTCTCGGTCTCGGTCGGTTCGATCATGATCGCTCCTTTGACCACCAATGGGAAGTAGATGGTCGGCGGATGGAAGCCGTAGTCGATCAGCCGCTTGGCCAGATCGAGGGTGTGACAATCGCCGCCGAGATTCTTGTCCGAGAGAACGACCTCGTGCAGGGAGCGGTGCTTGTGCGGCAGGTCGAACACCTTCTCCAACCGCGCCCGGATATAGTTAGCGTTAAGCACCGCCATCTGGCTCGCCCGCTTGAGCCCCTTGCCGCCCATGCTCAGGATGTAGGCGTAGGCGCGGACCATGATCCCGAAGTTACCGTAGAAGGAACGGAGTCGCCCGATCGACTGCGGCCGCTCGTAATCGAGACCGTAGCTGTCACCCTGCTTGACCACCACCGGCGCTGGACGGAACGGCTCGAGCGCCGCCGAAACTCCGACCGGGCCGGAACCGGGGCCACCACCGCCGTGCGGAGTGGAGAAGGTCTTGTGCAGGTTGAAATGCATGACGTCAATCCCCATGTCGCCCGGGCGGGCGATCCCCATCAGGGCGTTGAGGTTGGCGCCGTCACAGTAGACCAGGCCGCCGCCATTATGCACGATGTCACAGATTTTTTTGATGTCGGACTCGAACAGGCCGAGAGTGTTCGGGTTGGTGACCATAAGCGCCGCCACGTCGTCGTCCATGAACTCGGCAACCGTCTCGGCGGTCAACACACCGGCCCCCTTCGACTCGATCGGCACGACCTCGTAACCACACAGGGCGGCGGTCGCCGGGTTAGTGCCATGCGCCGTATCGGGAATCAGGACCTTGGTCCGCTTGTTCCCCTGCGCCTCGTGCCAGGCCCGGATCATCAGCATCCCGGCCAGTTCGCCATGAGCACCGGCCGCCGGCTGCAGGGTCACCGCGGCAAAACCGGAAATCTCGGCCAGCGCCTCCTGCAGGTTGTACATCAGGCCAAGCGCTCCCTGGCTGAGCGTCTCCGAGGTGTAGGGATGGCAGCCGGCAAAACCGTCGAGCCGCGCCACCTTCTCGTTGATCTTGGGGTTGTACTTCATGGTACAGCTCCCCAGAGGATAAAAACCGGAATCGACCCCGTAGTTCCAGGTCGAAAGTCGGGTAAAGTGGCGGACCACGTCAACCTCGGACACCTCCGGGAATCCACTGACTTCCTCCCGTACAAGTTCGGCCGGGAGTGAGCCGGTCGGGACATCGAGTTTCGGCAGGCTGTACCCTTTGCGCCCCGGATCGGAATGGTCGAAGATCAGTTTTTCATTGAGCTGCAAGCCGCTGGTTCCCGGTCTCATGCCGCACCCCCTTTCAGCGCATCGACCAGCCGGTCGATATCCTCCTTACGATGCTGTTCGGTGACGCAGACCAGGAAGCTGTCAACCATATCGCCAAAGAAGCGATGCATGGCAACCCCGGCCAGAATTTTATCATCTTCCAGCTTCTGCAAAAGCCCATTCAGATCGCCGTCACAGGTGACCACGAACTCGTTGAACGTGGGACCGGCAAACGGGATCGAGAAGCCGGGCAGCGCCGTAATCGCCTGCTTGGCATATTCGGCCTTGGCCAGGTTCTGCTCAGCCACCTCGCGGATCCCCTTCTTGCCGAGAAGGCAGAGATACATGTTCGCCATCAGGGCGCACATCCCCTGATTCGAGCAGATATTGGAGGTCGCCTTCTCGCGACGGATATGCTGCTCGCGGGTCGCCAGGGTCAGGACGAACCCGTTCTTCCCTTCGCTGTCGGTGGTTGCACCGACCAACCGGCCCGGCATTGACCGCACCGTTTTCTGGCGGGAGGCGAAGAAACCGACCCCGGGACCGCCGAAGGAGACCGGCATCCCGAAGCTTTGTCCTTCACCGACGACGATATCGGCACCCGCCTCGCCCGGAGACTTGAGCAGACCGAGCGCGATCGGCTCCGCCACCGCGGTGACCAGCAAGGCGCCCTTGTCGTGCGCCGCTTCAGCGAGCGAGCTTAACTCCTCAACCACTCCGAAAAAGTTCGGATAGCCGACCACGACCGCCGCCGTCTTGTCGTCAAGCAAGGAAGCTAGGGCAGCGCTGTCGGCCCGGCCATCGGCGGCGTAAGGGAGATCGACCAGCTCCATTCCGAGATAGCGGCAATATGTTTCCACCGTCTGCCGGTATTCCGGATGCAGGCTGGCGGCGAGCAGGACCCGCTTTTTACGGGTCGCCCGGGCCGCCATCAGCACCGCTTCGGCACAGGCGGAGGCACCATCGTACATCGAGGCATTGCTGACATCCATACCAGTCAACTGGCAGATCAGGGTCTGGTACTCGAAAATCGCCTGCAGTGTCCCCTGGCTGATCTCCGGCTGGTACGGCGTGTAGGCG
>PKTZ01000073.1 GCA_002868925.1 Desulfuromonas sp.
ACCTCGTTGATAATCCGGTTGCTGATCCGCGCCATATCTTCGTAAGGCAGGGGGTACCAGCCGGCGGTCATGAAGTCCTTGGTTTCGACCGCACGCAGGGCGATCACGTACTCGTAGGTCCGGCCATCCCCCATAACACCGACGCTCTTGACCGGCAAGAATACGGCGAAGGCCTGACTGATCTTGTCGTAATGACCCGACTGGTACAACTCCTCGATATAGATATTATCCGCCAGGCGCAGGATGTCGGCATATTCTTTTTTGACTTCACCGAGGATACGGACCCCGAGCCCTGGCCCCGGGAAGGGGTGACGCCAGACCATGCGGTGCGGCAGGCCGAGTTCCTCGCCGATCGCCCTCACCTCGTCCTTGAACAGCTCGCGCAGCGGCTCGAGCAGCTTCAGGGTCATGTAATCGGGCAGGCCACCGACGTTATGATGGCTTTTGATATTGTGCGCCTTACCGGTCTTGGCGCCGGCCGACTCGATCACGTCGGGGTAGATCGTCCCCTGGGCGAGCCACTTGGCGTTGGCGATCTTCTTCGACTCTTCTTCGAAGATATCGACAAACAGGTTCCCGATAATCTTTCGCTTCTTCTCCGGGTCGGGTTCCCCCTGCAGCTTGTCGAGAAAGCGGTCCTCGGCATCAATCCGGATGACCCGAACCCCAAGATTTTCGGAAAAGGTTGCCATCACTTGGTCCCCCTCGCCGAGTCGGAGCAGGCCGTTATCGACGAAGACGCAGGTCAGCTGATCACCGATCGCCTTGTGAATGAGCGCGGCCGCGACCGAGGAATCGACCCCGCCGGAAAGGCCGAGGATGACATGCTCGTCCCCAACCTGTTCACGGATACGCGTAACCGCATCGTCGATAATGTGTCCCGGCGTCCACTGGCCGGAGCAATTACAGATCGTACGTACGAAATTATCGATCAGGATTTCACCGCGCGGAGTATGGTTGACCTCGGGGTGAAACTGCACCCCGTAGAGATTGCGTTCAACATTCTGAATGGCGCAGACCGGTGCATTACCGGTCCCGGCGACGACCTCGAACCCTTCTGGGACGCGCTCGACATGATCGCCATGGCTCATCCAGACCGGGCTGTGGCCGTCGGCAAAAAAGGAATCGAAAAGCAGCCCCGGCATCCCCTGCGCATGCAGGTCGGCATGACCGTATTCACGCTTGCCGGCCGGTACCACCTGGCCGCCGAAATGGTTCGACATCAGCTGCATACCGTAGCAGATCCCGAGTACCGGGATACCGAGTTCGAACAAGTCCTCTTCGATTGCCGGGGCACCGTCATCGTAAACCGATTTCGGCCCGCCGGAGAGGATGATCCCTTTCGGCGCGAACGCCTTGATTTCGGCCAGCGACATATCGAAAGGATGCAGTTCGCAATAAACATGCGCCTCCCGTACCCGGCGGGCAATCAACTGGGTATACTGGGAACCGAAATCGAGGATCAGGATTTTTTCGCTATGGATGTCAGACATAAATAACCAGGTAAAAAGATAAAAGGTTCAAGGTTAAAGGATCAATCAAAACCTGCTCTGGCTTTTATCAACCCGCCAAGCATGGAAGATAACTGTTCAGTCTCCTCCAGCCACAACGCACCGGTGTTCTTATCGACATAGCCGATCTCAATGCCAATATAGGTCTGCGATCTTAGTTCTCCACATGAACCCTTGGCATAATACAGAAATCGGATGAATTCCTTATTTGAACCGCGCTCGAAGCCCTCGGCGATATTACTCGGGATAGACAGACCCGAACGCGTGATCTGGTCGCGGAAACCGAAATCCCTCAAGCTGTTAAGGGCAATATAAATATCCGAGCTCAACCGCATGACTCGCTGCCATACTTCCAAATCTTCGAACCTCATCCCCCCTCCGTTCAGCAAGTCCGTGGCAAAAGCTTTCAGCCTTTAACCTTTCACCTCAACCCTTAATTCCCACGCTCCACCCGGTAGTTGGGAGCCTCATGGGTAATAGCGACATCATGGACGTGCGACTCGCGCAGGCCGGCGTTGGTGATCCGCATGAACTTGGCGTTTTTCTTCAGTTCGGCGATCGAGGCGCTGCCGGTATAGCCCATACCGGAACGCAGCCCGCCGAGCAGTTGGTGGATGTTGGCCGAGAGCGAACCGCGATACGGTACCCGCCCCTCGATCCCTTCCGGAACCAGCTTGGTGTCGGTCTCGACATCCGCCTGGAAGTAACGGTCCTTGCTCCCCTGCTTCATCGCGCCGAGGCTGCCCATGCCGCGATAGGTCTTGTAAGTCCGCCCCTGGTAGAGGATGGTCTCACCCGGAGACTCGTCGGTCCCGGCAAAAAGGGAGCCGATCATAATCACATCGGCGCCGGCGGCGATCGCTTTCGGCAGCTCACCGGAGTACTTGATGCCGCCATCGGCGATCAGGGGGATCCCCTTTTTGCCGACGACCTGGGCAACATCGGCGATCGCCGTGATCTGCGGCACGCCGACCCCGGCAACGACCCGGGTGGTGCAGATCGAACCGGGACCGATACCGACCTTGACCGCATTGACCCCGGCCTGAACCAGTGCCTTGGCTGCGTCGGCGGTGGCAATATTG
>PKTZ01000141.1 GCA_002868925.1 Desulfuromonas sp.
GTCAATGCCTCAAATATTGCCGACACCTTTTTCCTCAACGGAAATATTTTCGGATTCGCCGGGGATTATTACTTCGGCCAGCGGGAATGTAACATGAACGGTCGTTCCCCTGTCCGGTTCGCTTTCAACCGCCACTGTGCCATTCAACGCTTCAACCAGGTGCTTGACGATCGTCATTCCTAGCCCGGTTCCCGATATGGCGGTATTGGCGGTGTTGGCCCGGTAGAATTTTTCGAATACCTGTTCAAGTTGGTCCGGGGACATGCCGATCCCTTCATCGCTGATCGAGATGCAACATTCCCCGTTTTCGGCCCTGGCGCTCACACGGATGTTGCCACCTTCCGGGGAATATTTGGCGGCGTTGCTAAGGATGTTTTCGAGTACCTGGATAAATGCAAAATGGTCAACTTCGACCCAGACCGGTTCGTCTTCGGGCAGGTCAAGTTCGAAGGCGTGTTGACCGCTGATGGCGGTGTAACCGGCCAGGGCTTCATCGCAAAGCTCTTTAAGGGGGTATGAACTCTGGTTTAGTTTCAGCGATTCGCCTGATTCGATCCGACTGATATCGAGCAGGTCAGTAACGATATTTGCAAGGTGTTCTGCCTTTATCTGTATCTGCTGGAGATATTCGGTCATCTGCTCCTTCCCCCAGGCGACGTCATTGAGCAGCAGGTCGGTATAGCCGATGATGGTCGTCAGCGGGGTTCTCAGTTCGTGCGCGGCGGTCGAAACGAACTCGCTCTTCATCCGCTCGACCTCTCTCTGTTCTGTGACATCATGCAAAAAGGTGATGCATCCCCTGAAGTCCCCGTCGCTCGAGCGGATAATCGTTGCCCGGGCTTGGTAGATGAACTCGTTATCGTTGTCATCGTAGAAAGAGAGATCCTCCCGCAGTGAGCTCTCGCCGTTGCGGGCGTTTTTAAGAAGCTGGACGAGCTTCGGTTCCGGCAGCAGGTCGATGTTGCAATCATGTGCTTTATCGTGCAGACAAATACCGAGAAGTACTTCGGCCCGCCGGTTCATCAGGATAATCCGGTCGTCGGCGTCGGTAACCAGCAAATTATCAGGAACCGAATTGAGGATCCCCTCGATTTTGCTGTTCGCCTCCTGGGTTTCGTCCAACGATTGCCGCAAGGCCGTCTCCGCGGCTTTACGCGCGGTCACGTCGGAGTAGGCCATAACCACGTGGGAGATTTCGCCGGAGTTATCGAATATCGGCCGACCGACGACATTGAAGTCACGCCCTTCGAACGACCAGTCCTGGTTTGTCTGCTCACGCCCGGTGTTCACCACTTTCGGGAACAGGCAGCTTTCGGGTTGGTGCCCTTTGCAGACAATATTTTTGCATGAGGCCCCGAGCACATCGGTATTCATCCCGAGGAAAAGCTCTTCGGTTTTTCGATTGAAGGCAACGATCTCCTGCTGTGGATTGAGAACCATCAGGGCGGCACCGACCGAATCGAAAACAGCCTGGATTTCGTCATGGGCAAACTGGAGTTTTTTGTTTGTCGCACGGAGGTTGTCCAGAATGTATTGAAAGGACCCGGTCACGGTCCCGATCGGGTCGAATTCGACCAGGCTGGCATCATCCAGTTCATCCGGGTTCAGGGTTTTCGTGCCGATAACCTTGAGCATCTGATCGACCTTCTGCCGGATGTATGCGTTCGCCGCCGCATTGCTCTTTTTTAAACGGGCGTTCTCGGCACGCAGCTGCTCAATCTCCTGTTCGAGACTGTTCCCGGATTTGCACTCTTTGTTTTTCTGACTCAAGTTTTTACCTTAATCGTCAATTGATCGGGTAATCGTGATCCGATAATAACCGGCCTGCTTCTCTACTGCAGCGACGAGCCCCATGTTTTCAACCGCGGCCGGGATCGTCCCGGTGGCATCCCGGTTGTCTGTTTTGACCACGACTTCACTCTGGCCGCTTGCAACACTCTCGTAGTGGCTGTTAATCTGCTTGAGGGTCAGTAACAGGCTGGACGGGCAGACCTGGCCCCGGATATCAAGTTCAATAATCTCGTTGTCTTCCATGCTGTCTCCAGTTTATCTAGATTAGGATACGCTTCAACATTATCCCCCCCAACCAGGTTCCCGGAAAAAGCCCGAGGACGAATAACAGGCTTTGAGCCGCAAGAATCGGTACGCCGCCGAGCAGATGCCAAAGATTGCAGCCCGGCGTCATCCGCGATCCCAACGCCATGATAACACCTCCGCAAAATACCATCACGACCTGCCGGAGCGGTAGTTTCCAGAAAAACTTCAGTTCGCCAAGCAGCGCCGCCGAAAGCATCGCCCCGCCGACAATCCCGACGATCAACGGCGCCTGCAGCAGAGCGACAACATCCCATTGCGCTCCGGCGTTTCCGCTCATTTCCCGCGTCAGCGTCGGCAGTGAAAGTGAGACCGCTTTTGCGTTGAAAAAAGTCAGGCCGGCAACATGCTCAGGAAAGGCCAGCGTCTCAATCCACGCTGCCGTCTTGGCGTAGGTCGTGGTTACACCCATCGGCAGACCGGTGATCATAATCGTGGCCAGTCCGAGAAAGGCCAGAACAACTGCCGAAATCCAGAGGGGTATATATCCATCAGGCTGGCCCATCAATTCCTGTTTTCCTTGCCGCCGCAGATATAATGAAACATAACCGCCTAGACCGATGAAAAGTATAATCGGCCAGAACGGCCCGATGTCGATGAGTTGCGGCAGCGTTGTGGCGTGATCATGTAGTCGCAACGCTTTGGCCACCTGTATCCATGCCGGGTGAAATTCGGCATAGATTCCACTCCCGACCAGCAAGCCGACAATGGCTGCCCCGGCCAGTACACTGCCGCCGCCGAACTTGTAGAGCACTCCGACAACACAGCCGCCGGCGAAAACCATTCCGATCCCGAACAGAAAGCCACCGAAGACATTCACCATGGACGGCGTACCGTACCAGGAGAAGGGGTAAGGTTGAAGCCAGCCTAGCAAACGGGCCATTTCGATCAGAGTTGCAGCTACGGTGATCGCCAGGATGAGAGAGCCGAACCGGTGGAAGGAACGGAACAGGAGTAGATCACGAAAGGCCCCGACGAAACAGAAATCGGAGCGATGCATAAAAAAACCGGCAATCAAGCCAACGGCAAGCAAGCTGATTGCGACTATCCAGACACTCAAATCCAAAGGCAATTCATTCCTCTGTTCATGAGGGATGTAACTAATTAAATTGTACTAATTTTTCTAATGGTAATCAATAGTGTATTCTTCCTTTTTGTGGACTTCTCGGCAAGAAAAAATATCGAGCGAGGATGCTCTAGTCTGATGTGGTTTTGTTCGTTACATTTTCATCTTTGCCGGTTTTGAGCTGACTGAAGATCATTTACTTGTGAAAATTATGTATTTATGGGAGCTGTTTCTGTTCTGCGGAGGGTTTTATTTCGCTCTGGTTAAAAAATTCGTTATACTTCGAAAAATTAGCATTCCTAACACAACCCTAACAATCGTCTTACATTCTTGCGTAGCTTTATTCCGATTTAGCAATTGTTGAAGAGCCAACCATACTTATCAGGAGACGCAAAGCATAATGAGTACAGAGCTTCTTTTCATCGGGGTCGGTATCCTCGCCATTATCGCGACGATGGACGTCATTGTCGGGGTCAGCAACGACGCGGTCAATTTCCTCAACTCGTCGATCGGTTCACGGGTCGCACCGCTGAGTGTCATTATCATTATTGCCAGCTTCGGTATCCTTGCCGGGGTGACCTTCTCCAGCGGGATGATGGAGGTCGCGCGTAAAGGGATCTTCCATCCGCAGTTCTTTACCATGCCGGAGCTGCTGACCATGTTCCTGGCGGTCATGATCACCGATATCATTCTGCTCGACCTGTTCAATACCTACGGGCTGCCGACCTCGACCACGGTCTCGATCGTCTTCGAACTGCTCGGCGCGGCGGTCGCCGTTTCGGTGCTCAAAGTGCTCGAGGCGGGGGACGGCCTGGCGACGGTGGTTGAATATATCAACACCGCCAAGGCGATCACCATCATCATGGGGATCCTGCTTTCGGTGGCGGTCTCGTTTATCTGCGGGGCGATCGTCCAGTTTCTGACCCGCCTGCTCTTCACCTTCGATTACCAGCAGCGGATCAAGCGCTACGGTGCCCTGTGGGGCGGGCTGGCGATGGCCTCGATTACCTACTTCATCCTGGTCAAGGGGGCCAAGGGCGCTTCCTTCATGAGCAAGCAGGACCTGGCCTGGCTCAAGACCAACTGGATCTTGATGATCTTTATCATCTTTGTTATCTCCGCGATCATCCTGCAGATCATGCAGATGATGAAGTTCAATATCTTCAAGCCGATCGTCCTGGTCGGTACCTTCGCCCTGGCGATGGCGTTTGCTGCCAACGACCTGGTCAACTTCATCGGGGTGCCGCTGGCCGGTTTCCACGCCTATACTGCCGCGATGGCCTCACCTGATCCGCTCACTGTGACGATGGGGGTGCTGAGCCAGAAGGTTCGTTCGGAGACCCTGATTCTGCTCGGAGCCGGGGCGCTGATGGTTGCGACCCTCTGGTTTTCGAAGAAGGCACGCTCGGTCACCGAGACGTCGCTGCAGCTCAGCCAGCAGGAGGAGGGGAATGAGCGCTTTGAGTCGATCTTCCTCTCGCGGGCGATCGTTCGCCTGGTGCTGCATATTTCTGATACGGTGCGGATGTTCATCCCGAAAAGCATTCAGGGCTGGGTCGGCCGCCGCATGGATCCGGAAATGGCACCACCGGTCGTGATCGAGGGCGGACGCCCCTCCTTCGACCTGCTGCGAGCCTCGGTCAACCTGATGGTCGCCAGCGCCGTTGTCTCCTACGCGACATCCAACAAGCTGCCGCTTTCGACCACTTACGTCACCTTTATGGTCGCCATGGGAAGCTCCTTCGCCGACCGGGCGTGGGGACGTGAGAGCGCCGTTTATCGGGTCACCGGGGTGCTGACGGTCATCGGTGGCTGGTTCATGACCGCCGTGATCGCTTCGACGTCGGCCGCCCTGTTCGCGACCGTCATTTTCTACGGCGAGGGGTTCGGTGTTCTTGCCCTGATCGTGCTGGCGGTCCTGTTGATCTGGAATGCCCACCGCAAGCACCGGGCGATGGAAAAAGATGCCGAAAAATCAAAGGTCTTCAACCTCGAATCGATCGATGATGCCCAGGGCAGCATCGAGATCACCTTCGAGCATATGGGCTCCCTCCTCCAGGAGATCCGTGAGTCTCTCGACAACGCCCTCGTGGCCCTGTTCAAGCAGGACTTCGATCGGCTCGGCGTAGAACGGAAGAAGCTGAAGATATCGCAGCAGTGGTCAAACATCATCATCGCCAACGTCTTCAAGGCGATGCGCCTGCTCGACCAGCAGGGGGTGGCGGTGTCGCACCAGTACCCGCAAACGATCCGTCGCCTGCAGAAGCTGGCCGACGGGCACCGCGATATCGTACTGCGCGCCTATACCCATGTCGGCAACCACCACAAGGGACTGCTCCCGGAGCAGATCGAAGAGCTCGAACAGGTGCGGGCCAAGCTGCACAATATCCTGGTCGAGGTCGAGGAGACCATCAGTCGCCGGCAGATCATGAACCTCGAAAAGCTGCAGCAGATGGATACCGACCTGCGCGCCTTTGCTGCAAAGCTGAATGAGAAGCAGATGGCCCGGATCAACGACAATTCCTCCAAGACCCGGCTCAGCATTCTCTACTACGGCATTGTTGGCAACGCGATGATGCTGTCGAAGCAGAACCTGGAGCTGCTGGAGATTTTCGAGCGGTCGTTCGGCGAAGTGGAGGGTTCATAGTCGATTGTTGAAAAAGCATCATTTGCGGTGTTCCCCTTGATCTCGTCGATGCGACGCAGAAAGTTCTACGCCTGACTCCTCGATCAGCGGGCGCCTTGCATCTAACGCTTTTTGATCAGCCTTTATAGGGTGTTGCTAAAGTTAAATAAAAAAAACATTATCTGACTATTTTTGTCAGTTTTTGACCCGGGTCATGTTTATGGCCCGGGTTTTTGTTTATTCTGGTCTCAACAAAGCGGGCGAAAAGGAGAGTTGAACATGCATCTCAACCACGAAATCGGCGAACAGGCCATCAACAAAACGATCGAACAACATCCGACCATCGGCGAGATTCTGCAGAAGTACGATATCGGTTGCGTCACCTGCGGCGTCGGGATCTGCCTGGTCAAGGATGTGGTTTCGATCCACGCCCTCGGCGATGAGATCGAAACGAAGATTGAAAAAGAGATCAACGACTATCTGGAAACGGTTAATCAATAAAGAGAAGGAGATACGTTATGAGCAATTTAGCATGCGGCTGCCCGGGTTCTCTCGCCCGCAGCATCGAAAAAACTGACGTTAAAGAAACCACCCAGGACGGCAACCGTCCTTCTGAGCTGCGTCAGTGGCCGACCCAGTTGCACCTGGTGCCGCCGACCGCACCGTACCTGCAGAACGCCCATCTACTGATCGCCGCCGACTGTGTTCCCTTCGCCTATCCGGAATTCCACCGCGATTTCATCAAAGGTAGGGTGCTGGTCAACGCCTGCCCGAAGCTTGACGATACCAGTCCGTACGTCGACAAGCTGGCCGAGATGATCGCTCACAACGATATCCAGTCGGTCACCGTCACCATCATGGAGGTCCCCTGCTGCCGCGGCATGGCGATGTTCGCCCAGCAGGCGATCGCGCAGTCGGGCAAGGATGTCCCCCTCGAGATCGCCGTCATCGGCATCGACGGCGAAAGGAGAAGCTGATTATGAAGACCAACGTAACCCAGGTGATGGTTGATGAACATAAACTGATCCTGCGCATGATCGCACTGGTTGAGAAGAATACCGACCTGCTCGAGCAGGGCAAGTTCCGTAACTGGCAGTTCTATCTCGACGCGGTCGACTTCATCCGCAACTACGCCGACCGTTTTCATCATGCCAAGGAAGAGGATGTCCTCTTTATCGAACTGATCGAAAATGGCATGCCGGAGAAGCAGTCGCCGATCGAGGCGATGCACATGGAGCACGAGCAGGGGCGGGCGCATGTCCGCGCCATGGAAGAGGCGGCACAGAAGGCGCTTGAAGGCGAAACCGGACAGGGAGCAATCATCGCCGAAAACGCCAAGGGATACGCCGCTCTGCTGCGCGGCCACATCGAGAAGGAGGATGATATCCTCTACCCATTGGCCGAGCGGGTGCTGCCGCAAGAGGTGCGTGACCGGATGCTGCAGGCGTACGAGAAGGCAGAGGCGAAAACGCCTGGCCTGGAGGAGAAGTACCGCAACCTGGTTAAGGGCTACGAAGCACAGATTGCTGCTTAAAAAATCTCTGATCAAGTTGAGGATTGTCAAAAGCCGTTGCCAATGTAGGCAACGGCTTTATTTATGGCAATGAGAGTTAAGAGTTGTTTCTTTTTTGCGAAGTTTCCATCTTTAGGGTAGATTAGCTCTGTTGCTGTTATTTTTAATTTAGTTTTTTATATGACAGAGAGCCTTTTCTTTGATCGAGTCACTTACACAACTACATCCGGTTCTTCAGGCTTTTCTGGCGACCCTGTTCACCTGGGGGATGACCGCCGCCGGGGCGGCGCTGGTCCTGCTGAAAAAAGAGGTTAAGCCGAAACACCTCGACGCCATGCTCGGCTTCGCCGCCGGGGTGATGATCGCCGCCAGTTTCTGGTCGCTGCTCAATCCCGGTATTGAGATGGCGGAACGGATGGGGCAGACCCCCTGGCTGACGGCGGTGATCGGGTTCATGGCCGGCGGTCTGTTCATGCGGTTGATCGACCGTTTCCTGCCGCACTTGCACCCGGGATTGAAGATGGAAGACCGCGAAGGGGTCAAGACCTCCTGGCAGCGCAGCACCCTGCTGGTAGTGGCGATCACCCTGCATAACTTTCCGGAAGGGTTGGCCGTCGGCGTCGCCTTTGGGGCTGTTGCCGCCGGGTTGCCGTCGGCGACCATCGGCGCCGCGGTGGCGCTCGCTATCGGTATCGGCATCCAGAACTTCCCGGAAGGATCGGCGGTTTCCCTGCCGTTGCGGCGTGAAGGGTTGAGCCGAAGGAAATGCTTCATGCTCGGCCAGGCCTCCGGGATTGTCGAGCCGATCGCCGGTGTTCTCGGGGCGCTGTTCGTCATCGTCATGGAGCCGGTTCTGCCGTACGCGCTCTGCTTCGCCGCCGGGGCGATGATTTTCGTCGTGGTCGAGGAGTTGATCCCGGAGTCGCAACGGGTTCATGCCAATATCGACCTGGTCACTATGGCGACCATGCTCGGTTTTTCGGTGATGATGCTTCTCGACGTAGCGCTGGGTTAGCGAACTAAATATGGAAAGGGGTCCTATGAAACTGAAAAAAGGGTACAAACAACTGGTCGCCGAAGCGGAAGCGGAGATCGAGACGATCTCGGTTGAGCAGGCCCTGGAACTGCACGGATCGGAGGATGTCGTCTTTGTCGATCTGCGCGATGTGCGCGAGCTCTGGCACGATGGCAAGATCCCGGGCGCGAAGCATGTGCCGCGGGGGATGCTCGAATTCTGGATTGACCCGGAAAGCCCCTATCACAAGCCGCTTTTCACCGAGCCGAACCGCTTTGTCTATTACTGCAACCTCGGCTGGCGTTCGGCCATGGCGGCGAAGGTCTCGCAGGAGATGGGGCTTGAGAAGGTGTGTCATATCGAGGGCGGTTTCGATGGCTGGGTCAAAGCCGGTGGCGAAGTCGAAGCGGTCCATAAGAAGAAATAATTTCTGAATATTGTCTCAGTTTTTGTAAAAGTTACGTAAAATCAATATTTTTCTTGCCATATATCCGTCAAGGTGTGTTATGGTCACACCAATTAAACTTGTGTCAGTGTTCAAACGTTTGGTTTTTTCGACAAGGTGTCAGTAAAAACAGGCCGCGCAGACAGAATGTTTGCCCGGTTTTTTTATTTCAACGTTTGCCGGTGATGCAAAATGAAAAAGTCCCGATACGGGAAAAAAGGATTAGAAAAATGGTAGAAGGTACAATCAAGTGGTTCAATGACAGCAAAGGTTTTGGTTTCATCGAGCAGGACAACGGCCCGGACGTTTTCGTCCATTTCTCGGCTATTCAGGGCGAAGGTTTCAAGTCCCTGGCCGAAGGGGAGCGCGTCTCCTTTGAGGTCACCGACGGTCCGAAAGGCCCGCAGGCGGCTAACGTAACTAAGATGTAATTTGCTGTAGCCATAAGTACGAAAAAGCCCCCGCGATAATTCGCGGGGGCTTTTTTATTCCCCATTATAGGGAGACCTGTCGGTATAATAAAAAGATGGAACAGTGTCGTCCGAAAAAACATCCCTGCCCCGACTGCAAAGAGTGCCTCTGGTGCGCCGACACCCGTTGTCGGTTATGCCGGCAGCCGGAATGTCACCGGAAACTCAGTTGCCAGGAGCAGATCGAACTTTACGAGCGGCTTAATCGCGAGAGTCGTAACAAGAGTGAAGAATAGTCGGTTTTTTAGCTGACAAAATGTAAGGCCCGCCACCTGTTGCGCGGGCCTTCTTTTTTTATGTTTCTGTGTCCCTAATCATCGGTTTTGCCGGAGCCGAACCTGCGCCGGCGTGTTTGGGTGTTCCTTAACTGATCAGGCGAACTTTCGATACACAGACCTCCTTGCCAGAGTTAAAGATTGGTGCAACGTTGCATGTAATAATTATATCGATTCCTGCGCAAATATCACCTCTTACGACATCTTTTTTTTAGATAGACAGATAATTTGAATGATCTTGCTATTGGTTAACGTGCGTGATACGGTCGCATATCTGTATCTTGAAGAGAGCGGTAGGGAACAGATTATCTCGACTGACGGTCAGAAACATTGCAACCACACGACCCTTTTCGGTTGTGTGGTTTTTTATTTGAGAGAGGAACAGTATGAAACTGAACGAGATCCTGGCGCAATTGGGGCTTGCGCCTGTCGAGCCGGGTGATCTGGAAATTACCGGTATCGCCGGTTTGGCCGATGCGACGCGCAGCCAGATATCCTATGCCTGCGAACTGAAACACGGCCAAGAGCTTACCAAGACGCAGGCGCCCGCGGTGTTCCTTCCCGAAAAGCTGAAAGGTTTGGTCGGAAGCGGAACGGTCGCCATCGTTGTCGAAAACCCCGAGTTGAGCATGGCGGAGGCGAGCCGTCTTTTCCGGCCGCACTTCGAACTGCCGCAGGCCGGGACACAAAAAATCGATCCGACCGCCGTTATCTTCCCGAACGTTGCTCTCGGCAGCAACGTCACCGTCGGCAAAAATTGCCGCATCATGTCGGGTGCGTACCTCGGCGACGACGTCGTGATCGGTGACGAGACCGTGATTCACCCGAATGTTGTCGTTTATCATCACTGCCGGATCGGGAGTCGGTGCGCAATTCACGCCAATACGGTCATCGGCAGCGACGGCTTCGGTTATGCCCACACCAGCAGCGGTGAGCATGTCAAAATCGAGCAGATGGGGAATGTCGTTATCGAGGATGACGTTGAGATCGGCTCCAATACCTCGATCGACCGAGCAACCTTCAAGTCGACGACGATCCGCCGTGGCAGCAAGATCGATAACCTGGTTCATCTTTCGCACAACGTCGAGATCGGCGAGCATTCGATTATCGCCGGGCAGACCGGAATTGCCGGCTCGACGACCCTCGGGCGCAATGTCGTGATGGCGGCACAGTCGGGGGCGACCGGCCATATCAAGATTGCCGATTTTACGACGGTCGCAGCCCGGGGCGGGGTGACCAAAAATACCGAACCGGGGAAAACCTATGCCGGATTCCCGATTATGGAACATGGCCTCTGGCTGAAATTTCAGGCGAAATTGGCACGTCTGGTCAAGCAGAAGTCGTAGTCGTTATCGATGCGTCGTTAATGATCGCGCGATTGCGGTTGAAAAAGGTAAATTATTGACTTGCCCGGCCGGATGCCGCCATACTTGTCCACGCTCTGAAATGTGGAGAGATCGATGCCCTTTCCCGGAATCAAGATAGGAGACCCGATGGAACTTATTGCCGCCTGGATTATCTTCGGATGTGCCGCTGCTTCGATAGCAAAAGGTAAAAACCGGAGCGTTGTGTTGTGGGTTATTCTAGGTTTGTTGATCGGGCCGTTTGCCCTGCTCGCGATCGCCCTGATGAAGCCGGGTCCCGGTCCCGACCAGGGATATGACTGATCATGATCCTGTTTGAGGTTTTCAAGAAGAGGGGGAAGTTCCTGGCGATCTTTAAGCAGTGCTGGGAGGTTGTTGTTGACGATATGCCCTACCCGGAAGGGGCGGAGCAGGACTCTCGACAGAAGCTGGCCTACTTCGGCATGATTGCCTACTCCCTGGTTTACGAATCGGCGGTCGCGGCCGGAATGAGCGCCAGCGCTGCCCATTATCTGGCCCGGATGCAACTCGGTAAATACAAACTCGGCCGCGATCTGACCTCGGCGATCGAGGCGATTTTTTCCGGAAGTGAAAACGAGGAGGAGAGCGCCTGCGCCGAACTCTTCCTCGACCGGGTCTCCC
>PKTZ01000150.1 GCA_002868925.1 Desulfuromonas sp.
TGGGAGCGCGGTACGAACGAAAACATGAACGGTTTGATCCGTCAGTATTTTCCAAAACACCGTGACTTGCGAACCGTCACGGACGAAGAGATCCAGAAAACTATGGATCGTTTAAACAACAGACCAAGAAAGTGTCTTGGCTATCGAACACCTAACGAGGTATTCTTCGGCAAGTCACCCGGTGCACTTGCGAATTGAATCCGCCAGTCGTGACTTTTAAGAAGATGGGTTTTCTTATAAATTAATTTTTTGTGATTCTTCTTGACCAGAAACGACTAAGAAAACTTGGAGGGGAAAAAGCAGTGGACTCTTAGATTATTCATCCTTAATATATGATTTATTATTTGCACCGAATCGTTGGGCTTCCCCTTCTGACTCGGTTTTATTTTTTTATTAAAAGGAGGTTTTTATGCGGAGGGTTATTGTTGGTTTAATTTTCCTTCTAATGTGTGGATGTGCCACCACATCTAGCATCAATAGAAGTTCAAACATTGATATAGATCATGTTCTCGTAGATAAGTCAGAAGCCAAATTGTATCTTCAGCATAAAGGGAAAACTGTCAGGTCTTATTCCGTAGCCTTTGGAGCCAATCCAAAGGGACATAAACAAATGCAGGGGGACGAAAGAACACCTGAAGGAAAGTACATCCTTGATTATAAGAAAAAGAACAGCTCTTTCTACCGAGCCATACATATTTCCTATCCGAACAAAGAAGACAAACTGAATGCTAAAAAACTAGGTGTCAACCCTGGAGGGGCCATTATGATTCACGGGCAAAAAAATGGTATAGGTGGACTTGCCTGGATTACTCAGATGTTTAATTGGACAGATGGCTGTATTGCTGTAACAAATGCAGAAATGGATGAGATCTGGACCCTTGTTAAAGTGGGAACTCCAATAAAAATCCAGCAATAAACAATTGGGGCACTAAGGCGTTAAAATTCTTAATCATTTTCAGTGTAAAATTTATACAGCTCAACAAGGTAAATAACGACTAAAACAGTGTAAGAAGGATAGGTCCAAATGAATGAGTTATCTGTATTTAATCTTAATGATTCGGGGAAAACCATTAAACCTACTGAGACCATGAGATAAGTCGACATCACTAAACATGCACCTAAGTGGGCTAGTGTATAGATTAAAAGCCTTCTACGAAATGAATCATGATCCTCACCGGACTTTATTTTGAAATGTTCTAGACCAAAAAGAAGAGCCATTAGTGCAACCACCATGAGACCGGATTGAGTAATTAATATTGATGTCTCATCAAAAATATAACTCGCTGTATTTATGACTTCCGGCGCCATTTTTGGATTTATATTACCTAGATTCGTTTTATACGTCGGAAGGATGGATAATATGTCATTCATTGCTACATATAAAACAATGAGACATAAAATATTTAGAACAACTCGGAGAGAAAATGATTTTAGATATGCTTTTTTAAAATTATCTTGCAATGTAACCACCCCTGATTTTAGTAATATTCCAAACAAAAAGCACCCTGCGATCAGAGTGATTTGACTCTATCCTGTTTGCTTCCCAGCTATGCATTCTCATAAATCTACATAAATAATAGAAATCACTTTACTTGAAATAAAAAAAACGGTCAATCAAGTGACCATTCCTATAAATCTCACTATTTCTCATCAAGGGGTAAAAATCTGCTGTTTTCACTGATTCCTATAAACCCTGCAATTCAAGAATAGCGGTAGCCTCTCACCAGTCGTGACTTATGGAAAATATCACTGTTCAGACTTCTGTGGCTTACCACGAACTAAACTTATCTAGACACATAATTTCAAAAAAAATCTTTACGAAAATCAATCTTCAAGGAAACTAAATTCCGCGAATATCATCCAATATGTTATCAGCTGTTATTAAATAATTATTGCTTGAATATTTACTTGGAATAGGGACGGTATTTTTACTAGCTACAAAAATACGCATACTAACAGCGCCCCACAAGTCGAAATCTTTAACTTTTTCCGGCCGCCTTTGACGCATAACCAGAATCGTCATTTTCGTATTGGTGTGTTTCGGCACCATGTATTTCATCCAGAAATAAACCTTAGCACCCTTCTTGACCATCTGCGGATCTACAGTCGCGACACATTCGTATTTATTCGGCCCTTCCATGGCAACGTCCCGGCAAAAAGCGTAATCATATTAGTCACAAATATTCGCCTATTCTTTCTCTTTCGGCCAATTGCTGTTGCGCTTGTAAGCCACATATTGACTGCCACCGGGACTAATCGATTCAGCAACCAGCTCCATCCCCAGTGACGGCAGATGTTCGAAGAAAATTTTCATATCACAGTTTTTCACTATTTCCCATGAGTCCACAAAATCATCCAAAGCCTTTTTCCCTGAGGAAAAATAATAGGAGGCGGCTTGTCGCATTGTTATTTCACAAGAGTCCTGTCGAAAAACAACCTCTCTTATTAGCTCACTCGTGTTATCGAAGTCCTCTTCACTGCGTTTGGTCTGATATTCCTGCCAGCGTCCTTGCACCGACAACTTTGCACCAAACGCTTTCTCCCAAGTCTCCTTGATAAACTTTTCGGATAAAGGTTCCTGAGGATTGCTTTCTGGGGGCGTTATTTCTTCTTTCTCCGACACCAGCCCCTGTTTTTGCATCTCTTTCCAGAACGCTTCAGCTTGTCTTGCCTGGCGAGCCGCAATTTCTGCTTCTGACTCATCGAATATAGTTGTCACCCGTTCTTCTACATATATTTTTTCTGCCTGAACAAGCAAATGTAGAGCATCAAAGATTGCTGCAGCTCGACTCTCCGCCACACCAACGACAACATCCGCTGAACCGCTAGACCAAATTTCGGTGCAGATCCAGTCTGGAGCCTGAACATCGGGAGCATCGGGGAAAACACATGTTTCACTGTCTATTTCAGCAAAGGCAATAGAGCAGAGCAACAGGTAGCCGAAAAAAAAACAATTCAGAAATTTGAACATTGCAAAACCTTTCGTATGAAAAATGTTATTTTCTGTAGAATTCCAATCGGTATTTAACCCCGACGTGAATCGAGTCCTTCCTGTTAGACACTCGCTAGGCTTTGGACATCGGCCGCCATCCGCAGCTAAACATATAGACTCATTTATCTATTTAACGATGCGTACAGAATACTCCCTTGATGTACGTTGCCCCGAAACCTGGGTTCCATAACACCAGGCTTCAATTATGAAATTGTTAACCCCTTCCACTTGAGGCGTTCCAGAAATAATAGCCTCTCCGACAGCGTCGTCCATAATGAGTACCAGACCATCAGGCAAGGAACCTTCAGCAAGGTGAATTGAGCCAATGGGGGAACGAGCAAAGAGAGGTTTTATGTCAGCGTGATAAGGCTCACCGACAGTTCCTGATGGAAGGCTCGGTGGAAATAGCAAAAGATCCGGTTTGCCGGTTTTGGAGAGGCAACCAGTCAGGCACAACAGAACAAAAATAAATAGCAACAAACGCAAAAAAGGAACAAAGCGGAATATTCTGAAAGCAAGTGACAGCCGACCGCGCATAAAACCTCCAATCAACAAATACAAAACATAAAGAATGTATTATAGCTGAATTAATTCACCAACAAGTTGCGCTAAAAACTCCAAACTTTAAACCGCAAGTAAAAATTCCCTCAAAATAATAAAAGCCACCCACGTATAAACATGGCTGACTTTGATTCCTAACCAGCCCCCCATAAAACCCGGCTGTCTCATAAGACCCGTGGCTTTGCGTCACTGGATTGCTACAGCTTTGCCTTTTCGTGAGCAAATCCTATAAACCTACATAAATAAGAGATATCAGTTTACTTGAAACAAAAAGAACGGTCAAACAAATGACCGTCCTATAAGTCCTGTTATTTCTAATCAGGTGTTCAAAACACACTCATTATGATGATTCCTACAAACCCTGCATTTTAAGAAGGCAAAGAATCGGTATCTATATCGTTGAACTCAACTCGACCAGCAGCTTTTCGTCATCCGGAAATTCCCCAGTCGCCTTTTTCGAGTAGACAAGCCTGCCATCTACAGCAACCTCGAACACACCGCCGGACGAGGCGATGAGTTCTGCGTCAACTCCGTGCTGATCTTTGATTTTAGCCGCCAGACCGGCGGCACGCGGTTGGTAGTTTCACTGGGAGCAGTATTCGATCGTAATGCGCATCGTTTCTCTCCTTTACGACAAAATCAATTCTCCTCCAGGTAACGATCAATGATCGCCCTCGCCTCTTCGTTGAGAATCTGAAACTCGACTCCGAACCCCTGAGGCAGGGAGAGATTCGGGCGGGGGTGACCCTGGTTGACCCAGACGATCCGTCCCTTGATCTTAACCGGCTTTTCACTGATCATGGCGAAGTAGAAGCTCAGATCGACGTTCGCCTTGTCGAGCTCCTGACCGCGATACTCGACATACATGCCGCTGCGGCTGATATCGATCCCGAGCCCCTGGTACTGTTCTCCCCGGAAGGAGAAATCGACCGTCATCTGGCAGGCGGCACGCCGTTCCCGCCGCTCGATGTGGAACAGGTGACGGTGGGTCACGGTCAGAAAATTTTCCCGGGCGAGCGGCTTGGTCACCAGGTCGTCACAACCGCTTTGCCGCAGTTCGTCCGGGGCCGGATCCTTCTCTTCATCGTGCAGCAGGATGACCGGGATCCCTTTCAGCTTGTCGTGCGCCTTGATCTGTCGGCAGGCCTCGAGACCACCCATCTCCGGCATCGCCACATCGAGCACGATCAGGTCGGGCCAATGCTGCAGCGCGGCGTCGATCGCCGCCTGGCCATCACCCGCTTCGAAGGTTTCAACCGGCGTCTTCTTGAGATAACTTTTCATGACATCGACGATAAAGCTGACATCGTCGACCAGCAGGACTTTTTTCTGTTCGGCTTCAGGCATTCCCACTCCCTCCAGTTCGCCCCGGCATCCCGGGGCTATCGAGGCTACTCGCCTCATAAGATTTCGATCCGAGCCATTGCAGCTGCCGCTTGCAGATCGCCAGGCAAAGCTGCACATCTTCTACCGGCAGATCGGGATGCCGTAGGATCGGCGGTAACCGGTCACGATCAACCCTGGATTCGTCGCCCTCAAGTTCGACCAGAGCCGCTGCCCCTTCGCGCGCCCCAGCATCGAGGTAGATCACCGTCGGCGCAAACCCGGCCTGCAGGCCGATCCGCCACGCCGTCAGGTAGACCAGGGCCGGGGTCAGGCCGGAAAGTTGGCCGAGCTTGCTGTCGATCGCTTGATAGAGTGCATCGAAATCGGCGCAGGCAGCGAGTTGACTTTCGGCGGCGGCCAGCGCCTGCCGGGCCGCAGTCAACGATGTGGCCGGGATCGCATCCGGCGTATCGTAACCGAGATTTTCATCGTCCAGGGCATCGGCCGCTTCGGCGATGGCCGTTTGCAAATCTTCGAGACTTTCGTAGTAATCGGCCTCGGCCGCGAGCGACTGGTGGTTCTGCCAGTAGCAGTTGACCACCTTTTCCAAGCTGTCGATCTCGGGGTTCCCTGCCTCAGGGCAGGGGCATACAATCTTCGGATGGCAGCCGCTACCGCAGCTGCCGGACGAACAACCACCCATCGTTACTTCCTCCGGGAATTACTTCTTAATAAGACTTACGGAACTGGGTCTTCTTGCATTTCGAACAGGGCGGAATGCGACCGGTCGTCTTCATGTGCATCTCGGCACCACACTCCTTGCAGGTCAGGGTGCCGGCGCTGGTCACCTCGCCGGTCTTGAACTCAACCTGTTTCTCCGCCTTTTCGGCCAGGTCCGACAGGGCGTCAGCGGCGCTGTTGAGGATGCGTGCCATCATCGATTGGGCACCGGCCGCGACCCGTTGCGGGTCGACCGCCTTCTTCACCGCCTCGGTCGCTTTTTCAGCATTATCGGCGACGTCCCGCTTAACATATGCGGACACCCGATCCATCTGCTCGCTGGAGAATTCACCCGCCTTGGCGATCTCCTCTTTCGCCTTTTTCAGCGCCTCGTCGAGACTCTTTTTCCCCTCTTCGAGCAGATCGGCGGTGCGGGCGGCAAGCTTCTCGTAAAGGCTGACTTCCTGGTGTTCTTGTTGGTCTTTGTTTTCGGTCATCACATCTCTCCTTGCATGAGATCAGAATTAAATTCTTTATATGCACAGCTTATCATAAAACCGACCGGTTGAAGACGCGGTTTTTTACCGGGAAAGACCTTCTTACCAGCCGCCACCACCGCCGCCACCACCGCCACCACCGCCGCCACCGGAGAACCCGCCGCCACCTGAACCGGAAGAGGAACCGGGCGCGGTCGAAGACGAAGCGAGGGCCGAGCTGAGCGAACTACCGAGGCTGGTGGCAAAGGCCGAGGGGTGGTGTAGCCCCCAGTGGTGACCGTGGTACCAGGCGGGGTGGTACGTTCCGCCGCTCCCTTCGATATCGCCGAACAGGCGGGCGAATCGCTCGGACCAGGGCTGCTCGACATCGAGCGCCAGGGCGTACGGGAGGTACTTTTCGAACAGCTCCGGCGTCTTCTCCGGCGGGTTGCGGAAGTTCATCTCATCCTTCTCCGCGACCTCGAGAAAGAGCCGGAAGCCCTCAATTTTATCGAGCAGGCGCCGACCCGCCCGGGTCGGTGCCTTGAGCAGCTGGTAAAAAAGAAGATTCAGTCCGATACAGGCGACCAGCAGGGTCGGTAGCGCCGGGGAGACTTCCTTGGCGAGCGCACCGAGGGCGAAAATTTCGGCGCCGACAAACGGGATCGAGAAGGCGGTGATGAAGAGCGCGCCGAAAACGGTACCGGCGGTGCGGGCGCCGCGCCAGGCGTTGAGCGTCCGGTAAGCCAGGAGGGCGACACCGACGCTCCAGCCGGTCAGCCAGAGCATGAGAAAACCGCCGGTCGCCATCCGTTCGGGGTCGCCGATGGTGAGCAGGGAAACAGCGAAGGCGAGAACTGACAGCACCAGGCCGGGAACGATCCACCACTTATTGGTCACGAAGAACCGTTTTTCGTAATCGTTGCGCAACGACTCCTCGTGCGCTTTGAGCGCCTTCCTGATCTTGGCGTGGTACCTCTGCTCCAACGCCTGCCGCTTGCCGGCCGAATGGTTCAGGTTTCCGAACAGCCCCTTCAAAAGCGCCTTCTCCCCCGGCGCCAGCTCCGCAGCTTCCTGCTGCGTCCGCTTGAGCACGTACTTACCGTCTTCATCGATCACCTCGAGCAACCCCTTGACCGCCAGGTTGATGACCGCCGCGGCGAAGCTCTTGTGATCGTATCCCATCCGCTCGATAAATCGGGTCGAGGCCGGCGAGAATCCGATCGGCGGCGAATATTGGGCGATGATCACCCCCTCATCCGGGTCACGCCCGACCCGCAACCAGGCGAAGAGATAATAAGCCAGTATGATGCCGAGACCGCCGATCGCAAAGAGCCAGATGCGGTTGTCACGCAGCACGTAAGCAACCTCCTGCTCGGTGGTCGGAGCGGTGACAAAACCCTTCGGCCAGGTCAAAACGATGGTCAGCCCTTCGCCCTTGCCGAAGGGGCGGGTCGAGACAAAGCGGGTAATGCCTCCATAATCGCTCTCGACCCGGTAATCCTGTCCCTGCGCCCCGCGCGGGCCGGTATACCCTTCGGCCGACAGCTCGTCCGGCCGAAAATCGGCCGGCAGCCGGACGCTGGCCGTGACCGCGTCGATCGGGAACGCCCAGTCGTTACCGGTAACATTCCAGTAAAGTTCGTCGTGATCGTCGAAAAAGCCGAGCTGCCGGTTGGTCCGGTAGGTCAGTTCGTAGCGGTAGGTCCCGGTTGAGAGGTAAACATTCTTGTTGCCGATGTAAACCCGGATGCCGTTACCCTGTCCGGCCGTATGGAACGGCTCGGCAACCCCGTCCCGCCTGACCGAGACGACCTCGAAGTCGACCCGGTAACGGTTACCGAGGCGGTCGCGGTAATCGGTCGGGAAATCGCGATAGATACCCCGCTTGATCTGCTTCCCCTCGGCCTGCACGGTGATCGTTTCAGTCACCTGCATCGCGCCGTCGGCGAAGACGTCGATCATGCTGTCAAAGGAGAGGATGCGCTCATCGGCATGAGCGGCGGTGGCAAGCAACAGGGTAACGATGATGAGCAGTTTTTTCATTGGTTGAATCCCTCGGGTGGATCGGCCTCGACCGGCGAATCGAGTTCGAAATAGGATTGCTGACGGAAACGGAACAGCCGGGCCAGAAGAAGGTCTGGAAACGAATCGATCCGGGTATTGAGGTTGCGCACCGCGCCGTTGTAAAAACGGCGGGCATACTGGATATGGTTCTCGGTATCGGTCAGGTCATTCTGCAGCTGCAGAAAGCTTTGGTCAGCCTTGAGATCGGGATAGTCCTCGGCCAGGGCGATCAGTCGGTGCAGGCGCTGCCCGAGCAGCTTCTCGAGCTCGCCCCGGGCACCGACATCGCCCGTATCCCGGGCTTCGGCCCGGATTTCGACGATGGTCTGCAGGGTCGATCGTTCGTAGCGGGCATACTGCTCGACCGCCGCCACCAGCTTCGGGATCAGGTCGTGGCGTCGCTTGAGCTGGACGTCAATATCGCTCCAGGCGGTCGCAACCCGGTTGCGATCACGCACCAGCCGGTTGTAGAGGATGATGCCCCAGGCGAGCAGGGCCATCACAACGACAAGCAAAAAGGTCATTTCTCCCCCGTCTGGCAATAACGCATCAGCACTCCCGCACCGGCACCAGCCGCCCACCGCACTTCGGGTGGAGGTAGCGCCGGTTGCGCGGAAGCCGCTTCAGCCGTTTCAACTCGAACCCGCACCGCTTACAGACCGCTACCACTTTCAGCCGCTCGGCATGCAGCCGCTTCAAGGTTGCACTCTCACCGCAGCGGACCGGGTCGATCCCGAACGATTCGGCCCAGTGCTTCCAGCCACGGCCGTGGGCCGAACGGTAGCGCTTTCCCGGCTGGTTTAACAGGTGGTCGAGGCAGTGCGCCAGCTCGTGCAGGAAGGTATCGATCAGGACCTCCTCTTCGACCGCGAACTGCAAACGGATCGCGACCGGCTCCTCGCCGCGGGCAACATACGACCCGAGCCGCTTCAGGGCGTGGCTGCGGTGCACCGGCAATGCAGCCGCCCGGGCGGGTAGGCCGCTCTTGCCGTTGGCAGCCAGGGCCGATTCAACCCGGGACTGAAGATTCAATTTACAGACCAGCTGTGCGACGTTCATTATCTTTTTTCCCAACGACTGTGCATTTTTTGCATTACGCGCCAATAATTGCACAATCATCCTTCAGCAACGATTAAAACAATCGAAAAAGGGTGTATACTCTATAACATAAGCGACTGAAAATAATTGTATTTTCAACCCTGACCGAGAAAGAGGATATTTTTTGAAAAACGGAACGGCTTTTGCTCCATTAACAACACAGACGCGTCGCAGTTCAGCAAACGACCATCGTTTCAACGTTTCCGAAAGGAGGTCGACCATGCACCGAATCTACATCGATATGAACAACCTGCGCGACATGATTTTCGACCGAGGGCAGATCCTGGCCCTTGTCGGCAACGACGAAGTCTGGAACCAGATCCCCCTCGAGCAACGCTTTGAACTGGTCGAATCGTTCGAGTTTCGTGCCCTGATGGGCGACCTCTTTACCGAAGGCATCCTGCAATCCCTGACTGCCGAGGCCGAGTCGCTCGTCGCCACTATCCACTAACTAGGCAGCAACACGTCAACCCTCCAGGCACCGCCATTTTTTGGCGGTGCCTTTTTGTATCGACAATCCGACCGCTGATCGAAACAGCTCTAGAATGCAGCATGCCCCGGAGTGCGTGGAAACGGGATGACGTCGCGGATATTCTCCATCCCGGTCACGTACATCAAGAATCGCTCGAAGCCGAGACCGAAGCCGGCGTGCGGACAGCTACCCCAGCGCCGGATATCGCGGTACCACCAGAGCGATTCCGGGGCGATGTTCACCTCGCGCATCCGGGCATCGAGCACATCGAGCCGCTCCTCGCGCTGGCTGCCGCCGATGATCTCACCGACCCGGGGGACGAGCAGGTCCATCGCCGCTACCGTCTTCTCATCGTCGTTGCGCCGCATGTAAAAAGCCTTGATCCCGGCCGGATAGTCGGTGACAAAAACCGGCCCGCCGACCACCTCTTCGGTCAGGTAGCGCTCATGCTCGCTCTGCAGGTCGGCACCCCAGCTGACCGGAAACTCGAAGCTGCGGCCCGACTTTTCCAGGGCGGCGACGGCATCACTGTACGACATCGCCGCAAACTCGGCCTTGACCAGCTGCTGCAGCTTGTCGATCAACCCCTTCTCGATGCGCTGATCGAAAAAATCGAGATCGTCGGCGCAGTTTTCGAGGACGGACTGCACCAGGTATCGGAGGAACTCCTCGGCCAGGGCACAATCCCCGTCGAGGTCGCAAAATGCCATCTCCGGCTCGATCATCCAGAATTCGGCGGCGTGCCGGCTGGTGTTCGAATTCTCGGCACGGAAGGTCGGACCAAAGGTGTAGATATCAGAAAAGGCGGTGGCGAACATCTCCCCTTCGAGCTGCCCGGAGACGGTCAGGCCGGTCTCTTCGCCGAAGAAGTCGCGACTGAAATCGACTTTCCCGTCGCTGCGCGGCGGATTCTCCGCATCGAGGGTGGTCACCCGGAACAGCTCACCCGCCCCTTCGCAGTCGCTGGCGGTGATGATCGGCGTATGCACGTAGAGAAAACCGCGCTCGTGGAAGAAGCGGTGTACGGCAAAGGAGACGGCGCTGCGCATCCGGGAGACGGCGCCGAAGCTGTTCGAGCGCGGCCGCAGGTGGGCGATGGTCCGCAGGTACTCGAAGCTGTGCCTTTTTTTCTGCAGCGGATAGTCAGGATCGGACAGGCCGACGATCTCGACCTGCCGGGCCTGCAGCTCCCACTTCTGGCCGGAGGCGGGTGATTCGACCAGGTCGCCGCTGACGCTGATACAGGCGCCCGTGCCGAGCCGACTGACTGCGTCGTAGTTCGGTAATGATGAATCGACGACGACCTGCAGCGAATCGAGGCTGGAGCCATCGTTGAGCGCGATAAAGGTTACGCCGCGACCGCTCCTGACCGTCCGGGCCCAGCCCCGGGTCTGGACGTCATCCCGCGCCGCTTCCGACTGCAACAGGCTTTTAACGGGGAGGCGTTCTCCTCTGTGCGAACGAAATCGGGTCATCTCTCATCTCCATTTTTTTGAAAGATTATCCCCTGCTTTGCCGGTTGACTCAAGCCCAACTTTTTCCTGAACGGCAATCCACCTTTCAACCTTCTGTTTCTGCGTACAAAAAATGGCGACCCAGATCCGGGTCGCCATGAAAATCAGCTAAATCTTTTTGTCGACAAGAAACCGATTATGCCGCCTGCGCCGCGAGGAAGGTTCCGAGCTTGACATCGGTCTGCTTGACGTGCCGCAGCAGCCAGTTGAGCATGGTGTGGTTGATCGCGGTGATGACCGCGACCGACGCACCTTCTTGCTGCAGTTCGGTGTAGATATCCTGCACATATTCGAACAGCTTCCGATGCTGCTGCTTGTGTTCGTCGCTTTCCGGAAAATCGTAGCGATCCATGTACTCCTCTTCCTCGGCGAAGTGGCTGGTGACGTACTCGACCATGAAATCGAGCATCGACTTGATTTCGTCACGCCCTTTCCCTTCCGTGCAAGCCTCGATCAGGCTGTTGTAACGCTGAAACAGTTCCCTGTGCTGAGCGTCGATCAGCCCGTAGCCGACGCTCAGTTGTTCGGTCCATACCAATGCCATACCTATTCTCCCTGACTTAATTATTACTAAAATTGTAACGATTATAGTGGCAGTAAGAAATATTGCAAGATTTTAATTGTATTTTCCCATCAACATCGAGAAAAGGCCCTGCCGAAACGGCAGAGCCTTTAACAAACAAGATACATAAATTTGTGATTCAAAAAAACTCAGGAGTGCTCCCGGGTCTTGTGGAAGATGATATCGGGCCACTGCTCGGCAACATGCCCGAGCCGCCATTCGCTGGCCGCCAGGTAGGCAAGGTTCCCTTCGGAGTCGTGGGCCAGCGCTAGCTCGTTCTTTTTGCGGAACTCGTCGACCTTCTTCGGGTCCTCGGCATCGATCCAGCGGGCGGTGGCATACTCGACCGGTTCGTAGATAGCGTCGACACCATACTCGTCCTTGAGCCGGGCCATGGTCACGTCGAACTGCAGCACCCCGACCGCCCCGAGGATCCAGTCGGCTCCCTGCAGCGGCCGGAAGACCTGCACCGCCCCCTCTTCGGCGAGCTGGGTCAACCCCTTGTCGAGCTGCTTCACCTTGAGCGGGTTCTTCAACCGCACCCGGCGGAAATGATCCGGCGCGAAGTTGGGGATACCGGTGAACTTGAGCTCTTCCTTGTCGGTAAAGGTATCACCGATCTTGACCGTACCGTGGTTATGGATGCCGATGATATCTCCCGGCCATGCTTCATCGACGTTCTGCCGGTCCTGCGCCATGAAGATGGTCGCGTTGGGAAAGGTCACCTCGCGGCCGATGCGGTGATGCCGTACCTTCATCCCGCGGGTGTACTTGCCGGAGCAGATCCGTAAAAAAGCGATCCGGTCGCGGTGGGCCGGGTCCATGTTCGCCTGAATCTTGAACACGAAACCGGAAAATTTCTCCTCATCCGGTGCCACCTCGCGGGTCTGGGCCATCCGCGGAATCGGGGCCGGGGCCAATTCGACAAACGCGTCGAGCATCTCCTGCACCCCGAAGTTATTGATGGCGCTGCCGAAGAAGACCGGCGTCTGGTGCGCCTTGAGATAATCCTCTTCGTTGAACGGGTTGGCCGCCCCTTCGAGCAGCTCGATATCCTCGCGCAGCTCGTCAGCCTGGGAGCCGAGCAGTTCATCAAGCTTGGCATCGGCGAGATCGTCGATGGTCACGATCTCCTGATTGCGCGTCTCGGCGCCCGGAGTAAAGAGGTTGAGCTGCTTCTTATAGAGGTTGTAGACCCCCTTGAAGCGCTTGCCCATCCCGATCGGCCAGGCCATCGGCGCACATTCGATCTGCAGCTTCTCCTCGATATCTGCGAGCAGGTCGAGCGGTTCGAGGCCTTCGCGGTCGAGCTTATTGATAAAGGTGATTACCGGCGTGTTGCGCATCCGGCAGACCTCCATCAGCTTTTCGGTCTGCGGCTCGACCCCCTTGGCGCTGTCGATTACCATCAACGCCGAATCGACCGCGGTCAGAACCCGGTAGGTATCCTCGGAGAAGTCCTGGTGCCCCGGGGTGTCGAGCAGGTTGACCTCGAAATCGCGGTAATGAAACTTCATCACCGAGGTGGTCACCGAAATGCCACGCTCCTGCTCCATCGCCATCCAGTCGCTGGTGGCATGCCGCGCCGCCTTACGTGACTTGACCGCACCGGCCATCTGGATCGCGCCGCCGAAGAGCAGCAGTTTTTCGGTCAATGTCGTCTTGCCGGCATCAGGGTGGCTGATGATGCCGAAGGTACGACGCCGACTGACTTCCTTTTGCAACCTGTTCACGCTATCTCCTTCATCCCGGCTGCGCCGGGGCAATAATCGAAAGAAGGCAGGATAATACACAGCCTGCCGCCCTGGGTCAATGCCCGAGTGGCGCGTCGGCGAACCGTTGGCACCTTATTTATTATACGGGTCGGCAACCATCAATCAAAGGTCCATCGCTATCAAGACTCCATAACAAACAAAATCTGGATTAACGCAAAGACGCAAAGTCGCGAAGGGAATCAACAACAGGGGATATGCGCATTCATTTTAAGGAATGAATGACAGAGAATTATTATCCCTAGGCATTGAAGGTTTTGATCTTCACCTAAAGAATATGTCTTTTGCTTTTCTTCGCGCCTTCGCGTCTTTGCGTGAGACATGTCCTTATGACTCTGCTTTTTTCGATCTCCTTCGTACTCAAACTTACGATTTTACATCGGTTATTATATATAATGTGACTGATGACCGGATCGAACCGATAATAATATTGCACAGGTCGAACGGTATCGTTATTCTCGAAGAAGGATCCAACCGGAAGGGACGATCATGGCAAAACAGCTGGTGCTGGTCGGCGGCGGTCACGCCCACCTCGAGATCATCAAAAACTTAAATCTCATAACCGGACGGGGACACCGGGTTACCCTGGTCAGCCCGACCCCCTTCCAGGACTACTCCGGCATGGGGCCGGGACTCCTCTCCGGGCGCTTCCGCCTGGCCGAGGCCCGCTTCAATATCGCCCGCATGACCACAATCCGGGGCGGAAAATTTATCGAGGCGGCGGCCTGCGGCCTCGATCCGGCAAACCGGACGCTCCGGCTCGACGACGGCCAGGAGCTCAGTTACGACGTTCTCTCCCTTAATTGTGGCAGCGCGGTTGGACTGCCGGCTCCGAAAACGGCGCTCGGCACCTCGATCTTCCCGGTCAAGCCGATCAGCAACCTCTTCCATGCCCGGCAGAAGATAATCGCCGCTTCCCGGCAGAAGTCCGAGCGCTTGCGGCTGCTCATTATCGGAGGCGGCCCGGCCGGCTGCGAGGTCACCGGCAATCTGCAGGAGATGGTGCGGAGTGAAAACATCAGCGCCGATATCGTACTGGTCGCCGGCAGCCGCCTGCTGAGCACGTTTCCCGAAGCGGTACGCAACAAAACCCGCGAACTGCTCGCACGCGAGGAGCTGCAACTCCTCGAAGGGGTTCATGTCTCGCGCCTGCAAAGCCGCCGCGCCGAGCTCGACGACGGACGGACCATCGATTTCGACATCGCCTTCGTCGCCAGCGGGATTGAACCGAACCTCCCGTTTGAACAGTCCGACTGGTGCAGCGCCAATGGGTTGAAGGTCAACCGGTTCCTGCAGTCGCCGTTTTATCCGGAGCTGTTCGGCGGCGGCGACTGCATCGACTTCCAACCACGGCCGCTGGACCGGGTCGGAGTCTACGCGGTCAGACAGGGCCCGGTCCTGCGCCAGAACCTCCTCGCCTGCCTCGGCAAAAAACCATTGACTGAATTCAGTCCGCAAAAAAGCTATCTTCTGATCTTCAATCTCGGCCTTGGCCGCGCAGTGGCAACAGGTTACGGTCTGCACTGGTCCGGCCGCTCGGCTCGACTATTCAAAACATTTCTCGACCGATCCTTTATGAAGAAGTACCAGGAAATCGGCTAGCATTTCCCCCGACAGCCCATAACAACTGCCTCCGGCACCGTTTCACCATGCGAAACGATGTATTGTAAAATCATTTTTTTTATAAAACATTATTTTATAAAAATAAAAAACACCCCATATATACAGCATCGAAGGACTATTAGAAATCTACTTACAAGTGTATATAAAACCATATTTTACATTAGCTGACACAAATAATAATACTATAAATAATTGATTTTACTTATATATTCTTTTTTCATATTTTTTGTCGCAATAATATGGTTGACAGAAATAAAACACTGCATTATTGTTTGTCACGAGAAAAAAGTTAGCTGTTTTATCTCGGGAGTACAGTACAATTACCAGCGAGGGTAAATAATTCCCCCATCTGGTAGACAAGTAAAACCGAGGCACAGATAACGAAGGAGCGCCAGGTTGCCGAACAAAGAGACTAAACATTCCTACTCGATCCAGTCGGTTGACAACGCGCTTGATGTTCTTGAAGCACTTTGCACCGAAGGAGAGGAAGTTCGCGTTTCACATCTGAGCAAACGGCTCGGCATGAACAAGATGAGCCTGTTCAGATATCTGGCGACTTTCGAGAACCGCGGTTACGTCGAAAAGACCAAGGGGAGCGGCCGCTACCGTCTCGGTCAGGCCGCCTACGAAACAGGGCAGAAGTTGCTTTTCCGCAACAGCCTGCTGCGCAAGGCGAAGCCGGCCATCGAGAAACTGGCCCGCGACTGCAACGAGGCGATTTACCTGGCGGTCCCCCGCGGCAACGATTTTTTGCTGCTCGACATGGTCGACACTGCCCAGCAGATCAAGATCATCCCGCTGCTCGGCAACCGCTACCCGATGCAGGCAGCTTCCGCCGGACGGGTTATGCTGGCTCACGACAACCGCCACCGGGAAGCATGCGACAGTGACGCGATGGAAAACATCCGGGCCGACCTCGCCGCCATCCTCACCCGGGGTTGCGATTACGATAACGGCGGTTTCGGAGAAGGGATCGCCTCACTGGCGGTGCCGCTGCACAACGGCGACGGAGATATTCCCGGCAGCCTCTGCATGATCGCCCCGGAATTTCGCCTGACCCGGGAGGAAGCCGTACACAAGATGCTGCCGCAGCTGCTGGCGGCCGGCGACGTCATCTCCTCCAAGCTCGGCTACATCGAGCATTTGATCAACACGACGTCGCTTGAGAAAGAAATCGCCTTCGAGGCTTAATAACTAAGTTGAGAAACGCGGGGTGCAGGAACCCCGCACCGAGTAACCAAGGTCACGACAAGGCGTCGGACCACGTTTTCCGTTCAAGTAGTTGAACGCGTTATTCATTTGAGAGGAGGATTTTATGACTGTAGATGGCGTTGGGTATTGGAAGGCCACGTTGGCCTTGATCAGGAACGTCCTGATCGTTTGGTTCTGCTGCTCGTATCTGCTCGGCATCCTGTTGGCGCCGGCACTGAACAGCATCCACATCGGTGGGTACCCGCTGGGCTTCTGGTTTGCACAGCAGGGTTCAATGTACATTTTTGTCGCTCTGATTTTCATCTACGCCAAGGCGATGGGTAAGATCGACGAAAAATTCGACGTTCACGAGCAATAAGAGGGAGGGCTAAACTAAATGGATCTTCAAACTATCACTTATGTTGTCGTTGGCGCCACCTTCGCGCTCTACATCGGTATCGCGATCTGGGCCCGCGCAGGTAGCACCAAGGAATTTTATGTTGCCGGCGGTGGCGTCCACCCGGTCGTCAACGGTATGGCAACCGGCGCTGACTGGATGTCGGCAGCGTCCTTTATCTCGATGGCCGGCCTCATCGCTAACATGGGCTACGGCGGCGGTCTCTTCCTCATGGGTTGGACCGGCGGCTACGTCCTCCTGGCGATGCTGCTTGCCCCGTACCTGCGTAAGTTCGGTAAATTTACCGTACCGCAGTTCTTCGGCACCCGTTACTACTCCAAGGGCGCCAGCACCGTAGCCGTTCTCTGCCTGCTGGCAGCTTCGATTACCTACATCATCGGTCAGATGACCGGTGTCGGTGTTGCATTCTCCCGTTTCCTCGGGGTCTCCAACACGATGGGTATCTACATCGGTATGGCGATCGTCTTCGCATACGCCGTTTTCGGTGGTATGAAAGGCATCACCTACACCCAGGTCGCCCAGTACTGCGTCCTGATCCTTGCCTACACGGTTCCGGCGATCTTCATCTCGATGCAGCTGACCGGCAACCCGCTGCCGCAGCTCGGCCTTGGCTCCACCATGGCCGGCACCGACGTTACCCTGCTGCACAAGCTTGACCTGATCGTTACCGATCTCGGCTTCGGCAAGTACACCACCCAGATGCCGGGCAGCATGCTCAACATGTTCGTTTACACCGTGTCGCTGATGATCGGTACCGCCGGTCTGCCGCACGTTATCGTCCGTTTCTTCACGGTTCCCAAGGTTAAGGACGCCCGTTCGTCCGCCGGTTGGGCGCTGGTCTTCATCGCCATCCTCTACACCACTGCCCCGGCAGTTGCAGCCATGGCGCGTATGAACCTGCACACCACGATCAACACCGCGGTTATGAGCGGTGGTGACGTCTTCGCTCCGGAAGCAAGTATCCGCTATGATGAGCGTCCGGACTGGATGAAACGTTGGGAAGTAACCGGCCTGCTCAAGTTCTCCGACAAGAACGGCGACGGCCGGATCCAGTACTACAATGACAAGACCAAGAACGCTGAAGTTCTGGCCAAGGCACAGGCTGCCGGTTGGGCCGGTAACGAGCTGAGCGTTAACCGTGACATCATGGTTCTCGCCAACCCGGAAATTGCACAACTTCCGAACTGGGTTATCGCCCTGGTCGCCGCCGGTGGTCTCGCCGCTGCGCTCTCGACCGCGGCCGGTCTGCTCCTCGCTATCTCCTCGGCAATCTCGCATGACCTTCTCAAAGAGAAGCTCATGCCTGACATGAGTGAGAAAGCCGAGCTGATGGCCGGTAAGATCGCCATGGCATGTGCCATCGTTGTCGCCGGTTACCTCGGCCTCAACCCGCCGGGCTTCGCCGCCGGTACCGTTGCTATCGCCTTCGGTCTGGCCGCGTCCTCGATCTTCCCGGCTTTGATGATGGGTATCTTCAGCAAGACCATGAACAAGCAGGGCGCGATCTGCGGCATGATCGCCGGTATCGGCATCACCATGCTCTACGTTTTCGCCCACAAAGGCCTGTTCTTCATCAAGGGCACCGAGTTCCTCGGTCTCTTCGGTGGCAAGGCCAACTTCTTCTTCGGCATCTCGCCGAACGCCTTCGGCGCGATCGGTGCCGTCGTTAACTTCGCCGTTGCTTTCGCAGTGAAGAACATGACCACTCCGGTTCCGGATGACATCGCTGCGATGGTCGAAGATGTACGTATCCCGCGTGGCTCCAAGGAAGTCGATGGTGCCCACTAGGAATATGATTTAACTCAATTGAATTCAATGACTGGTTCATTGGCCCCGCCAGCAGTGCTGGCGGGGTTTCTTTTCACTTTACGGTTGATTTCACCGGCCCTCCTCGGGTACAAGTACCTTTTCCACCGCAACTAAGAAGGACCTGGAGTCGATTTCATGGAAAACATTCATTTCACCGTCTTTATGGCGACCACCTGGATTCTGTTTCTCGCCCTCTTCCCGCTGACCTTTTTCTGGTTCCGGCGGGCTTACCGGATCTTCTTCAAGAATGACTATTCGGAAGTCGCCCTGAAAAAAGGCGAGCCGCCGAAGAACCCGAAGAAATGGGCGACCCCGGTCGGCATCATCAATATCGTTGCCGGCCTGGTCGCGGTCTGGACCATCTTCGGCGTCATCGTCCTGGCCCTCCCCTACCAGACCTGGAGCGCGATCGCCGGTTCGACCATCTGGTGCAAGATCTTCGCTGACTGGATCATCAAGGGTCAGGCCCACCCGATCCAGTTTGGGCGCAAGAAAAAGGCGGAGCAGAAATAATAGCGATCTTCACGAAATTTCATCTCTTTTGGCCGCTAATCGCTTTTTTCGGTCGGCATGTTGTGCTAACATTTCCTATACATTCTCGGCGGGCTTCCTTCTCGGAGGCCTTTTCCGTCTAAACCCGATTCAACACCGAGCTGCGGAGAGAGACAATGGGCCTTGTCAGGCGACTCAGAGATACTGAACCGTTCAAGCACCTGCCCGATGACACCATCGCCGAAGTGAACCAGGCGGCGAAGGTCGAAACCTATCCGGCCCATACCCACATCTTCAACCAGAGCGATGCTCCGAGCGGCTACCTCTATATCGTCAAGTCGGGGCTGGTCGAAATCGTCGCCATGACCCCGGGTGGCGGCGAGATGATCGTCGCCTACCGCAAAGAAGGGTCGTTTTTCGGCGGCACCCCGGTCTTTACCAGCGAAGGCTACACCGCCGGTGCCCGTACCGCCCAGAAGACCGAATGCTACCTGATCCCGGCCGATCTCCTCGGCCGGATCGCCGAAAAACACCCATACATCACCGAGTTCTTCAACAAGGCGCTCTACTCACGGGTCCGCACCCTCTACTCAGAAATGGTCAGCGATCATTCACAAAAGGCACTGACCCAGATGGAGGCCTACCCGTTTCAAAAGCGGCTCTCCGAAATCATGTCGACCCCGGTCGAGACCTGCGGCTACAACACCCCGGTGCGCGATGTCGCCAAAAAAATGATCACCAAGGGGATCAGCGCGATCATGGTCTGCGGCAACCGGAAGGAGAAATGCGGCATCATCACCGAGCGCGACATGGTCTCGAAAGTCCTCGCCGCCGATGACGCCGACTGCCTGAAGCTGACCGCCAAAGAGATCATGAGCCCGGACCCCTACTCGATGTCGCCCGACACCTACATGTACGAGGCGACGACCTTCATGATGGGGCGCAAGATCAAGCATATGCCGATCATCGATGGCAACGAGGTCGTCGGCATGGTCACCCTGCAGGATTTGATGCGCTTCCGCAGTCAGAAATCGATGCTGCTGGTCGGCAGTGTTAAGGATGCGCAGACGATCGACGACCTGGTCTCGGCCCGGGGCGAAATGGTCAAGGTCGCCCGCGCCCTGATCGGCGAGAACCGTTCCGCTTTCGAAACCATGGAGATTCTCTCCTATATCCACCATTGCCTGCTGCGCCGCTGTTACGAGATCATTCTCGACGAGGTCAAGGCGGAGGGGCTGACCCCGCCCGACATCCGTTTCTGCCTGATGATCATGGGGAGCGGCGGCCGCAAGGAGATGCTGCTCGGACCGGACCAGGACAACGGCTTTATCTTCGAGGATTTCCCCAACTCACGGAAGGAGGAGGTCGACGCCTTCTTCGTCCCGTTCTCGGAGAAGCTGGTCCTGGCTTTCGAAAAGATCGGCTACCCACTTTGTAACGGCGAAGTCATGGTCAACAATCCTAAATGGCGCGGCCGTCTTAAGGATTGGGAAGAGCGTATCGCCGGCTGGTTCAGCGAACCGGCCCCGAAGAGCGTCATGTACTCGACCATCTTCCTCGACTTCTTGCCGCTGGTCGGCGACGCCACCCTCTGCACCGAGCTGCGCGACAGCGTCCACCGCGAACTGCAGAACAACCCCGGCTTTTTCTACTACCTGATGGAAAACGACCTCAAGCACAAACCGCCGGTCGGCATCCTTAAAAAGTTCATCCTGGAAAAAGAGAAGGAACATCGAGGCGAACTCTCACTCAAGCAGTCAGGATCGGTCTTTATCGTCGACTGCATCCGCATGTTCCTGCTCGAGAAGGGAGGCGACGCGATCACCACCACCGAACGCCTCGACACCCTGGTCAAGCTCGAGGTTTTCAACCAGGAGACGGCCGAGCACCTCAAGGCGGCGCTCGAATCATTTACCTTCCTGAGACTGCGCCACGAAATCGGGCTGATCGAAAGGGGAGAGGAGCCGAGCCACTACATCGACCCCTACTCACTTTCGAAGAACGAGCAGGATTTGCTGCGCGAGGCGTTCCGCGCCGCCGCCAAGCTGCAGGACTCGACAAGACGCCACTTCGGACAGGGCGTGCTCTAGCCTCTCATATCGATTCGTCACCACGAAGGCACGAAGAACACGAAGAAAAGCTACCCCTTAAAGCGTTGCTCACGCCAAGACGCAAAGCCGCGAAGAAAATCGACAATCTTAAAAGGCAAAAAGCTTTTAGGGGTTAAGACCAAAAACATCTTTTGTATTTTGGGTTTCACTTTAAACAGAGGATTTATTTCTCTTTTCGCCTTGGCGTCTTTGCGTGAAAAAAGTCTTTCCATAGAAAAAGGCGGTGCCTTTACAGCACCGCCTTTAATACTGTTACAATCGTTCAGCTCAGCTTTTAAGAATATTGATACAGAGGCAGTCGGCCTCGGCGTAGAGGGTACCGTCGGCATCGACGATCCGACCGTGCACCTTGACCTTGCGCCCTTCGACCTTGACGATCTCGCTCTCCACCTGCATCACCGTCTCGAGCGGCAGCAGCTGGCGGAAATGGATATTGAGATTACCGACGACGATCGGGTGACCGGCTGCCCAGGCCGCGAGACCGAGTACCTCGTCGAGAACGGCCGCCATGGCGCCGCCGTGGGCATGGTCGGGCGGCCCTTCGGTCTCCGGACCGAACCAGGCGCGGGCGATCAGCTGCTTCTTCTTGTCCTTGAAATACTTGACCCGGAAGCGGTCCCCCTCCGGCTCCCCGGAAACGAAACGGAGCGAGTTGCCGACCAGGGAGGGCGCGTCAAACGGCTCCCACCCAGTCTCTCCCTTTAAATCAAACTGGCGCTTGTTCTTCTTCGCTGTCATCGATCCCTTCCCTTTTACTATCGACCTTGGCCTCGCTTTTCGGTAGCGCGACGGTTATGCAGGTCCCCTTACCGAGCTCACTGGTAACCTCAATATGGCCGGCATGACTTTCGACGATGTGACGCGCGATACTCATGCCGAGGCCGACCCCCTGCTGCGAGGTATTCGAGCTATTACCCCGGTAAAACTTTTCAAAAATTCGGCTTTGCTGATCGGGGCTCATGCCGACCCCCTGGTCGCAGACCGAGAACCGGCAGTATTCGTCATCACCCCGGCAAATCACCCGGACTTCTCCCCCCTCCGGGGAGTACTTGGTGGCATTGCTGAGCAGGTTTTCGACGACCTGCTCGATCCGGATCGGGTCGGCAAAGAGGCGGCAGGAGGAACATTCGACCTCCAGTTCGAACCGGTGTGAAACATAATTCTTACGATGGGCATCGATCAGGCGCCGGATGTTGGTACAGAGGTCGAAGTCGATCTTGGCGATCGAGATCTCCTGCCCCGATTCGATCCGGGAGAGATCGAGCAGATCATCGACGATACAGGAGAGGGATTCGGCCTTGTCGTAAATAAAGCTGACGAAACTTTTTTTCTGATCGTCCGTCATCTGGTTGGCATTTTCGCTGGCCAACAGCTCGGAATAGCCCATAATCGCGGTCAGCGGTGTCGACAACTCGTGCGCCGCCATCGCCAGGAAATCACTTTTCATCCGCTCGACTTCCCGTTCCGTAGTGACGTCATGCATCAAGACCACGGTCCCGAGCCCCTTGCCATCCTGGTCGCGCAGCACCGAGGTGCGCGCCTGCAGGGTTCGCGACTGCCCGGAAGAACGCGGAAGTTCAAAGTCGACCTTTTCCTGCTCGGGATCCTCAAACACCTTGCCCAGCGCCTCCTTCAGGGCAGGCGGCAGGTCGAGCAGCTGAAGCGCCTGGCCGCTGACATCGGCGAGGCAAATCCCGCAGATCGATTCGGCCGTATGATTCATCATCATGACCTGCTGCCGGTCGTCGAGTACCAGCAGCCCGTCGGTAACGGAGCTCAGGATACCGTCAATCTTCTCCTTGGCCCGCTGCATCTCGGTCAACGCCTCGCTCAGGGACATCTGGGCCTCTGTCCGCTCGGCGATCTCGTCGCTCAACTTCCGGTTCACCCGCAACAGCTCACCGGCCCGTTCGGCCACCCGCGCTTCAAGCTTTTCATTCGCCTGTCGCAACTCCCCTTCCGCCTTGTCTCGGGCCATTATCGCCCGATCGGCCTGGTTCAACGCAAAGTAGAGTAAAACCAGCAGAGCCACTGATACAGCACCGAGGGAAACCAACGATTGCAGAGCCAGACCACCGATCGCCTTCCGGCTGGCGGTAACATCGTAATAGGTTTCGACCGCTCCGCGGAAGGAGCCGTTACCCATAATCGGTACGTAGGTTTCGATCAGGTCGGTCTTGACCATCTCCATTTCAGCGGTGAAGTTGTCCTTCGTCACCGTCTTCGAATAGACCTGCCCGGACGCCACCTGCTGGTGGAAATAGGGATGTTCGTTGAGCTGACCGATCTCTTTCGGTACCGTCGAAAAAACGATTCTCCCGGTCTCATCGAAAATCCGGAGCTTGATCAACCGCTTGTCGTCTTCAAACACGCCGATATCGCGTATCACCCCCGGCGAGAGGTGACCGATCCGGATCGGCTGCTTGTCAAGATGATAGGCATGGACCAGGAACGAGACATAACGGACCGCCTCGTCTTCGGTATGATGGATCAGCAGCTTGCGGTATGCGGGATGAACAAAGAAATAGATGTAGAGCAGCAACAGACCGGTCAAGGCAAGGGCGGAAAAGAATACCTTTTTGAGGACTCCGGATCTGAGCATCGGCACTCCGCGAATCGTGGCAACGATTTCTGCAAAGAGTTAAAAAACGTTTATTTAAAGCAAGGAGCGTTCCATAAAAAACTAAAACCAAAAATCGAGAAAACATATATCTCAGGCCGTATTTCACCACATAACTGTGGAAAACAACAGTTGTATTTTACGGCATTTACCATATATTACCCGTTGAAAAGGCCGAATCTGCGCATCAAAAAACATCCGGGGCCGAATATTCTTGTTCTGTTTCTTTGACTATGTTAATTTTCGCAATCGAATAAAGAATTCGTACTGCCGAACAAACGGCAGCGAGACTCACTCAATACGGAGGTCTAATCGTGAAAAAGGCACTACTGATTATTCTGGCCGGCTTCCTCGCCATGACGGTTGCCGGTTGTTCTGATGAAACACCGAAACAGCAGGAGCAGGCAGCTCCGGCTCAGATGGCACAGCCGGCAGCCCAGGGCATGACCGGTACGGTTACCGAAACCATGAACGCCGGCGGCTATACCTATGTTCAGTTCGATACCGGCACTGAAAAGATCTGGGCAGCAGCACCCGAATTCGCTGTCAAGGTCGGCGATCCGGTTATCGTTCCGGAAGGGATGCTGATGCAGAACCACACCAGCAAAACCCTCGACCGCACCTTCGACCAGATCTACTTCGTCGACTCGGTCATGGTCGGCGGGGAGCAGGCGGCTGCCGCGGGTGGCGGCATGCCGGCCGGACACCCTGATACCGGTGGCATGGGCGACACCGAAGACCACGCCCGTCCGGCCGTCACCGAAACCGACGTCGACATGTCGGGCCTGAGCAAGCCGGCCGACGGCAAGACCGTCGCTGAAATCTTCGCCGGTAAAGACAGCCTCTCCGGCCAGGAAGTTACCCTGCGCGGCAAGGTGGTCAAGTTCAGCCCTGAGATCATGGGCACCAACTGGCTGCACATCCAGGATGGTACCGGTGACGACCTGACCGTCACCAGCTCGACCAGCGCCAACGTCGGCGATACTGTCATGGTCAAGTGCGTCGTTACCCTCAACAAGGACTTCGGCTTCGGCTACAAGTACGACATCATCATCGAGAACGCCCAGGTCACCGTCGAGTAACAGCGACGACGACATACTGTTCCCACAAAGCCCCGGCAGCAATGCCGGGGCTTTTTTATTCTCAGGCCGGACGAGCAGGACGACTTGAGATTTACATCCCGAATCGGCTAGAATAAACATTTGCAACTTAATCGATCATCGTCTCAACTTTTGGCCGTTTCGACGAAGGGGCTACAATGAAATACCTCCCGACATTCTTTCTGCTCACCATTATCGTCGCGGCCACCGTTCTGCCGACGTACGCCATATCCCGCTACGTCGATGATCAGGGACGAACTATCTTCGTCGACGACGAGAGCAAGATACCGGCCCGTTACCTGAATCGCTCGCAGGAGTTGGGGCTCAAGGAGATGACGGACGAACAGAAAGCGGCCGAGGCCGAGCGGATCAGGATAGAGCGGGAGCAGCAACTCCAGAGGGTTGAAGATCAGCGGCGGGAGCGGGCCGAAAAAGAGCGGCAGAAGAAGATGGAGACACCGATTGTGGTCCGGGGGCGCCAGGTACTGGTCCCGATCGATGTCGGTTATAGCCGTAACAACGCCACGGTTTTGATGCTGCTCGACACCGGCGCGTCATCGACCGTGTTCCACAGCGACGCCTTAAACTCGCTCAGCATCGACGATAAGGACGGGAAGGTTTACTACGGGCGGGTCGTCGGCGGGATCGAAGTCAGGACCCGCCGGGTCGAGTTCGACTTTATCAAGGTCGGCCCGTTCGAGGTTAAAAGAGCCTCGGCCCACATCATCAAGCACCGGGACGGTGACCCGGGATACGGTGGCCTGCTCGGCATGGATTTCCTCAAGTACCTGTCGTACGAAATCGACTACGATCGGCAGGTTATCCGCTGGCAGCCCTGACCCTAGAGTAACAGACCGCTCCCGGTACCGTTGAGGTAATCCCAGAGCGACTGCGGATCGTCGTCGAAGAGCTCACCCTTCCGGACCGGAGCGACCCGCCAGCTCCCCTGATTCAGTTCCATCTCCAGCTGTCCCGGCGCCCAGCCGGCATAGCCGCTGAAAAAGCGGACCTTACCCCAGGAAAAGAGATTGTTTGCATCCGAGATGAAGGTGTCGGCGCTGCTGACGAAAATATCGGGCAGGATTTCGATCGCCTGTTGTGGCTGATCGGGAGATGAGAACAGAGCTGAAACCTGTTTTCGGTTGACCGGCCCACCGAGATAGAGGGGCCGATTGCCGTCGACCCCCTGCGGCCTGACCGGGAAGACGTGGGCGAGAGTCAGCGGCAGCGGCTTGTTGACAATCAATCCGACCGTGCCGTCGACGCCATGCTGCAGGATAAGGATAATCGATTGTTTGAAACGGGCATCACCGATCTTCGCTGATGCGATCAGCAGTGTCCCCATGCCCGGCTCGGCAGTGAAGCCGGCAACAGGGTTAAGCAGGAAGAGAAGCAGGGCGACAAAGACAGCCCGTATTCCGCTCCGGCTAACCACCCCCGGCGATCTCCCGGTTTTCCTTGTGCACCTCGGCCGCGGAACCGGTGACGCCCTCTTCCAGGCTACGTGGCAGCAACACCCAGAAGCGCCCATCCTGCTTCATCCGCCCGGCCAGGGCACCCGCTTCATCGCCCATTCCCCAGAAGAAATCGCCCCGCACATTCCCCTTGATCGCGCCACCGGTATCCTGGGCGACCATCAGTTTGCGTAACGGCTTCGGATTATACGGCCAGGTCGTATCGAGAAAGACCGGGGCGCCGAGCGGGATAACCCGGGGATCGACGGCGATACTGACCTGGGGTGTCAGCGGGATACCGAGCGAGCCGGGGGGGCTCTGAATCCGACTCTCGAGCTCGCGGAAGAAGACGAAGCTCGGGTTCTCACCGAGCAGGGCGGGCACCTGATCCGGGTTGTCCTGCGCCCAGAGCCGGATATTCTGCATCGACATCTGGTCGCGGGTCATCTCGCCGCGCTCGAGCAGAAGCCGCCCGATCGAGCGGTAGGGGTGACCGTTCTGCTCGGCGTAATTGACCATCACCTTCTCGCCGTTTTCGAGGTTGATCCGGCCCGACCCCTGGATATGGAGAAAGAAGAGTTCGACCGGGTCATCCACCCAGAACAGCTCCTTGCCGGACAGAGAATCGACCCCGTCGTCGAGTTCGGAACGTGAAAAGTATGGAACGACGCGCCGTCCATCGACCCGACCGCGCAGGCGATAGGAGCCGAGCTCGGGATAGACGTTACGCAGGTCGATCACCAACAGGTCGTCCGGAACAGCATAGAGCGGGAAACGGAAGCGGTCGGTCCGGACCCGGCTGCCGTCAAGATCGGGCACGTAGTAGCCGGTGATGGTGCCGGTATCGCTGCCGTCCTCGTTATAGACCTTGTGCGGCACGAACCAGCGCTCGTAAAACTGCATCAGGGTGGTGCCGCTCTTCGCCTCGAGTTCGGTTGCGGCGGTGCAGGCGTCCTGCCATTCCTCCTTGAAGCGGAGGGCGCGGCAACCTGCGACGAACGCTTCGAACGAAGCGAGCAGGTCGGTGCCGGGCCAGCCTTCAATTTCATCCCACGGCACCGGCTGTAACGGTTCAACCGGGATTTCCGCGACCGGCGGCGGCTCCGGAACCGGGACAATTTCAGGTGGTGGTGGCGGCGCGACACAAGCCGACAGTAATAGGACGAGACCGCTGACGAGAGCAGCAACTCTTTTTGATACTAACGAACGAGTACGGATCTTGTGTATAGACAATCGAACCTCCCCAACGGTTCTTCGAAAAAAAACAATATCTGTAAATATTAGCGTAAATCGATAAAAAAGTGAATCGATGGTCACAACATATCGATCGGATCAACATCGACCGCCAGCCTGACTCCGCCGGGGATCTTT
>PKTZ01000118.1 GCA_002868925.1 Desulfuromonas sp.
CCAATTTCAGCCGCTTCTTTTCCATTTCGCCATTTATCAATAACTATTCGATGTCGTATTTTTCCAGTTTGTAGCGCAGGGTCCCGCGCGGCACGTTCAGGATGCGGGCAGTCTTGGCCACATTGCCGCCGGTGATTTCAATCGCCTTGCCGATCAACTCTTTTTCTACTTCGCCGATCAACTCCTCGAGTAGAATCCCCTCTGGGGGGATATCGAAACTGAACGGAGCCTCCTTACTCGGCCCCTCACCCCAGATTTCAGAGGGGAGGAACTCTTTCTTGATCAACGGCTCGTTGTACATGATACAGATCCGCTCGACCATGTTACGCAGTTCACGCACGTTTCCCGGCCAATAATAACGCATCAGCAGGTCGAGCGCTTCGCGTGATACTTCGCTGATCTTCTTGTTGAACTCCCGGTTGAAGCGCTTGAGAAAGTGGTCGAGCAGCGGCGGGATATCCTCGCGCCGTTCCCGCAGCGGCGGGATCTGAATCGGGAAGACATTGAGCCGGTAGTAAAGATCTTCCCGGAAGGTCTTGTCGTCAATCGCCTCCTTCATGTCACGGTTGGTCGCGGCGATCACCCGGACATCGATATCGATATTGCGCGTTCCGCCGAGACGTCTGATTTTCCGATCCTCCAGTACCCGCAACAGCTTGACCTGGAGGTTCATATCCATCTCGCCGATCTCGTCGAGGAAGATGGTGCCACCGTTCGCCTCCTCGAACAGGCCGATCTTTCTGTTTTTCGCATCGGTGAAGGCACCCCGTTCGTGACCGAATAGCTCGGTCTCAAGCAGGTTGAACGGCAACGAGCCGCAATTGATCTCGACGAACGGCCTGTCCTTGCGCGGCGACATGTTGTGTACGGCGCGGGCGACCAGCTCCTTGCCGGTACCACTCTCGCCGGTAATCAACACGGTCGCCAGTTCGTGCTTGGCAACTTCCCGGACCTGCCGGTAAACCTGGAGCAGGGCCGGACTGGAACCGACCATCTCAGTATCACCGAGGATGGTCCTCTCCTTGCTCTCGCGGCGCAACTGACGCACCTCACGCCTGAGGCTCTGGGTCTCCAGGGCGAGCCGCACTATCAGGCGGATGGCATCGGCCTTGAATGGCTTCTTGATATAATCGTAGGCCCCCATCTTGAGCGCTTCAACTGCACTCTCGACGGTTCCGTAACCGGTGATGATAATGACGAGGACATCGGGGTCAACTTCGCGCATTTCTCGCAAAACATCGAGGCCGCTTTTGTCCCCGAGATTGAGATCGAGCAGAACCAGGTCGACCTCCTCTTCGGCAACCTGCTGCACGGCAGCTTCCGGGCTTTCGGTCGAATGCGGACGATACCCATCCTCGGCCAAAATCCGTTCAAGGTTTTCGCGGATAAATGCTTCATCATCGACAATTAGAATCTTTTCCATCTTGAACAGCTCCGTTAAGGCGATAGTGGCCACTCATAGCCACCATTGAGTCCTATTCTACCCTGAACAGTACGACAAAACAACAAAAATGGCCAAACATAGCCAATAGTGCCCTCTCACCACAAACAAGAGAACGACACGCTGGCTTATTTTAGCCATACATTGATAAAAAAAACGGATTTACAGGGGCAGGGGAAACGACAGGGTAAAGGTCGTGCCTGAACCGGGGTGGCTTTCAACCTCGATTTGGCCGTTATGGTTCGAAATAATGTTATGGGTGATCGCCAAGCCGAGACCGGCCCCTTCACCCTTTGTTGTAAAGAACGGCTCGAAAATATCCTGCAGTTTTTCCGGCGCTATCCCCTTGCCGTTGTCGGCAAATACGACCTTAATGACCGCGCCACTCCGGCGGGCGCCAATCGAAAGCTCGCCACCTTCCGGCATCGCCTCGATGGCATTGGTAATCAGGTTGAGAAAAGCCTGTTTTAACTTGTCACGGTCAAGTGGGAATTCCGGCAGATCAGGTGCGAAATCCTTAACCAGCGTGACCTGAGCCTTACGACACTGCTTGTCGACCAGGAACAATATATCTTCGAGAACATCGACAATCGAAGCCGGTTTCAGAACCGAACGCTGCTGCGTCGAGAAGTTGAGCAACTCCGTCACCAGTCCCTCGAGACGTTCGATCTCATTCAGCGCCCGTACGATAACCGCCTGATCGTCCTCCCGCCCGATCATCCGGTCATGCAGTTCATCGAGCATCAGGTTGACCCCGGTCAGCGGGTTGCGGATCTCGTGGGCAATGCTAGCCGACAGGCGTCCGAGCGAAGCGAGGCGATCGACCCGCGCCATCCGGCGACGCATCTCGACCCGCTCGGTGACATCCTCGATAGTCAGCAGTTGCCCCGAGGTTTCGTGACCAAGCGGCAAGATAGTGAGGCGAAGCGTCATCTCCCTACCCTCACGTTTCAACTCAACATACTGGCTCCAGGTTTCCGAAGAGTCCTGGTCAAGCCCCGCTGTGAAGGCAGCGTAAACCTTGGGCCATTGCGCCAGGACATCCACCAACGGTTTACCGCTGATCTGCGGATCAACTTTCAGGATGCGGGCGGCGGGACCGTTGAGCGTCGTCAGAATCCCGTTTGCATCAAGGGTCAGGATGCCGGTCTCAACATGCTCGAAGATCGCCTCCTTGAAGTTCCGCTCCAGCAAAATTTCGCGCCGGGAACGGCGCAGGTCCTGCAATGAAGAGAGGAGCTTCGCGCGGCGTTCAACCAACTCGTGAGCCATTTCATTGAACGAATGTGCCAGTTCCCCGACTTCGTCCCGGCTTTTCACCTCGACCTCGACAACCCTCCGCCCCTGCGCCATCTTCTTGGTTCCGGCGATCAGGTTTTGCAGCGGCCCGACCACACCACGTGAAAGCTCCAGTGCGACCAGAAGCACAAGGAGTCCGGTTATTCCGATCATCAGTAACGAACCATTAACGAAACCATCGATCTCTCTCCGGATCAGCTCCGAGGTTTGGACCGCCGCCCTGTGAAACTGGTTAACCTCGGCGCCGATCGTAATCCCGCCGAAAACCCCGGCGTGGCTAAAATCACCACGACCGTACCGGATCGGGGCGTACGCCATGATCTTTGCCGAGCCACCGACGTTGGTAACATCGACAACACCGTACTCACCCCGAACCACGGCATCGGCTACTCGAGGATAGTTCTCGTGAACAAAAGAAGAGAAATAAAGATTGAACGGGATCCGACCGCTTTCGATATCCTCGACCGACGAGTCTGCGCTGTAAGGCGGCACCCACTTCCCCTGCCGATCAAGCCCCCGGATATCCCAGTACTTGGGGTGGGTCACCATCCAGCCTTCATCATCGAACATGAAAGCGTAATTCCCACTATCGTAAGACGGGAAAGCAACGTAGCTGTCGTCGGTCGGCGAAATGTGCTGAGTAAATTCCATCAGGTGGCGATGATCGAGCGACAGCACGACCACCCCGCGCAGCTCCCCCTCGTCGGTAAAAACCGGTTGGGCAAAGCGGATAACCCCACGGTAACGTTCCCCCTCGATGGCGCTTTCCGGGTTGTCGGCCCCGGCAAGCTGCTCCTGTTTGCTGACATGCCATCCGGTCAGGTGTGAAACATAGATTTCACCGGGAGGCAGTTCTTTTGTCCGCTGGAAATAATCCTCGATCAGGTATGTCGTGTTCTCAGGCTTCGACACATCGCGCAGCTGCACAACAGCCTCCCCCTCGACGATACGGACCTGCTCTATCCCTTCCGGGCCGACAAAAACGAGCTCCTGGTAAACCGGGACCTGCTCCCTGGTCTCGACCGGATGTGCGTTACTCCCGCCGCGATACCAGATCTCTCGCTTATGGGATTCTGAAAACGCCAGGTAGGTCTCGGGGTCGGGTTCGATCAATGAGAGTATGTTGAGGTCCGACTCGATCTCGCGCAGAAAATCGGCAACCTCGTTGGCCACCATACGCGCTCGCAGTTCAAGCGACTTGGCCGCCTGCGTATCGAGCGCCTTGGTGGTGTTGTCGCGCAGCAGAGTCTCAACGGTGCGTAGACTCTGCCCCGAGTTCAATGCAAGTAGAATGAGGGGAACGATTGAAAGCGCCCAAAATGCAATGAGCACTTTCAGTCGGAGTGAAAGACGGATCATCGGGTGAGTATAACAGGAAGAAACGGATCAGATAAAGCGTGAAAAAACAGTGAAGGTCAACCGGCGTAAGCGATCAGTCCCGACGGCGACCTTCGGCAAAAAGGTGACGGGAGTTGATAGCGAGCGGCAACACCTGACGGTGTTTTTCGAGCGCCTCGTTCAGAGACATACCGTTATTGATAATGACATCGTCGACATCGATAACCGTCTTGGCGATGTGACTGCCGTCGGGACGGCTGAACACCAGAATTTCGTATTCGTCCGCGCCAATCGGCAAACGGCACTGATGAACTAAGGTTTCGTTTTCCATAACTATGAACCTGCCCCCTCCAGCTTAGGCCGTGTGATATGTCAGTTCTGCGGCCCTTACGTTACTATTCGCACCTGCATGGAATTTAACAGCAAAATCTTTGCCAATCAGCCGAAAAACGGGGCAAAGTCTGCAGATCCATATAAATCCACTGCTTTCATTAGTGAATAAGTAGAAAATGCGACAAAAAGCGGCTAAAAGCCTGTTTTTATGGTGCGATATGGCAGGGAAAAACGGGAAAAGGCGGCTTGACGTGAATTCAGCGGTAATTACGAATTGCGGGATTATTTGTTCCGACTCAGAATATAATCAGCGACCGTCTCCAGGGCGTCGCGCTCCGGCGAAGGGGCAAAGCATTGCAGTCTGGACTTGGCCTCTGCGATTAGTTCGCCGGCCCGGGTCCGAGTATACTCGATCCCCCGGTAGCGTTCGATCAACTCGAGGACATAGGCGAGACCATCGTCAGTCAGTTCGTCCGCCTCGATGATATCGGCGACCCGCTCCCGCTCCTGGCTATTGCTCTGGCGCAGGGCATAGATCAGTGGCAGCGTCATCTTCCCCTCTTCGAGGTCGTGACCCTGCGCCTTGCCGAACTCGCTTTCGTCGGCAACATAATCGATGGCGTCATCCATCAACTGGAAAGCGATGCCGAGTTCCATCCCGAATTCGGCCAGGACCTCTTCCTTCTCGGCCGTAACACCGCCAAGGATCGCTCCAACCCGGCAGGCGGCGGCGATCAGGATCGCCGTCTTGTTACGGATGACGTCGAGATAACGTGGCTCGTCCATGTCGAGGTCGCAGGTGTTGATCAGTTGCTGCACCTCCCCTTCCGCCATCATCGTGGTCGCGTCGGAGAGGGTGCGCAGGATGTCGAGGTTCCCTTCCCGGACCATGATCGAAAACGACTTGGCGAACAGGAAATCACCGACCAGCACCGAAGCCTCGTTCCCCCAGACCGCGTTGGCCGACTCCTGGCCACGGCGCAGAACGGCACTGTCGACCACATCGTCGTGCAACAGGGTCGCGGTGTGGATGAACTCGACGACGCTCGCCAGGCCGACATGCTGTTCACCCTTGTAACCGGCCAGCCGGGCGCAAAGAAGGAGCAGTATCGGCCGCATCCTCTTGCCGCCGCTACCGAGGACGTACTCACCGACCTTGCGGATCAGGGTCACGTCGGAGGTCAGATCTTTCTTGAACTGCTCCTCGACCCGTAAAAGGTCATCATTTATCAGTGTCAGGACGGTTTCCATAAACCCCATTTCATTCGCAATAAACGCACCTATCCTAAAGAATAGACTGGAATCTTGTCAAAGTATTTTTCGCCTATTCAGAGCGGTAAACGCAAACAGATTTTCGTTCCGACCCGGCCATCCGGGTCGAGCAGAAGCTCGCCGCCGTGATCTTCTGCCAGTTTGCGGCAAAGCGAGAGCCCGAGACCGGTCCCCTCGTCCCGTTCCTTGGTCGAATAGAAGGGTTCGAAAATTCTCTCCCGATCATGCTCCGGGACACCGGGGCCGCTATCGACGACACATATGACCGCATAATCGCCATCCCGCTCCAGGCGGACGATGAGCTTGCCCTGCCCCTGCATCGCCTGGGCAGCGTTGATCATCAGGTTGACCAGGATCTGCCGGATCTGGTCGCCGTCGCCGTCAACGGTCAACAAGGTCTCGGGCCGTTCGTACTTGACGACCACTTCCCGGAACAGGCGCTGTGGCGATAACGAAACGATCGTCTCCCGACAGAGCTTGTCAAGATCGACCGTTTCTCGAACTCCGCTGCCGCTGCGGGCAAACCCGAGTAGTCCCCCGGTGATCCTCTTGCAGCGCCTGCACTCCTCGATGATTGAACGCAGATCTTCGCGTCGCGAATCGTCAGGGCCGCACTCCTCGAGCAGAAGTTCGGCGTAGCCGTGAATAATCCCGACCGGGTTATCGATCTCGTGTGAAATCCCGGCGGCGAGCTGGCCGATGGCGGCGAGCCGTTCCGAGCGGATCAACTGGGCCTGCATCGACTGCAAGGCCTCATTCGCCTGTTGCAGGTCATGGTTCTTTTCGGTCAGGGCGCTGCGGCTGCTGTCGAGGTTCTCCGACATTTTATTAAAAGATTTCGCCAAGGCGGCGATCTCGTCACTTCCGGCAACGTCGATCCGTGTCTCGAGTTCGCCCCGTCCGATCGCCTGCACCCCATTAATCAGGTCAGAAACCGGTCTTGCCACCCGTCGGGCGACGATTGCGGCAAGGAGGAGCGATGCGACCATGGCGATCAGCCCAATCTGCAGAAACTGTTGTCGCATCTCCTGCTGGCGACGATCGACCGAATCGTAGGAGATAAAATAGCGGACCGATAGCAGGTGCTCACCGGTCGGCCCGAAGGCCGGTTCGAGCAGGTCGACGAGACGGTGGCCGTCATCCAGTCGGATCGTCTGCACCGTGGTCCGGGCAAGTGATAGACGCTCGGTCAGGCCGGAGTCCTGCTTTTCGATGATCAGATCGATAAAATCGGGAAAAAGTGGCGATTCGAACAATTCTCGCCCGCTCGGTGAGTAGAGGGAGAAGCGGACCAGGTCGCGGTTGAAACCGAGAAAATCGTAGACGCTGGCGAGGCTCTCTTTCTCACGCGGCGGGAAATCGCCGCGGAACTGTTTAAGCAGTTCAGGCGTCGCAAAGCGGGCAAAAGAGATGCTCTGCGCATGGAGATACTCTTCCCACTGCCGGGACTGTCCCCGCGCCAGGAAGAGGAAGGTGATCGCCAGCACGGAGATCAGAACGATCCCGGTGTAGAAAAATAGTTTTTTGCCGAGTGTGACCTTCACGATCCCCTCTATCCCCCCCCTGATTACGTCATCATAGGTGACGTCCGTCGAATCTGTCAATTATTACGGTCTGTTACTAATAATTCAACTTTTTGGATTGACAAGCCAACCCGATTAGATTATTTTTATGACCAATTCGGTTATATTTTCCTTTCAAATAACTCGACTTGACGAGTATGAGTCTCTTTTCTAAGATTTAAATTCATTTCGTTTGCAACCGCCTGAGAAGGAGGAGCTGTATGGAAAAACCGGAGTATAATTACGCCGTTGTCAGGGGCTTCGTTAACTGGAGCATCCTCTGGGGACTGGTCGCCATTCTGGTCGGCGTCATCGCCGCTATCCAGATGACCAATCCCGAGCTGAACTTCCCGCCCTATTTCACCTTCGGTCGGTTGCGTCCGCTGCATACCAACGCCGGTCTCTACGGTTGGGGGGTCGGCTCCATCTTTGCCATGTTCCTCTATATCGTGCAGCGGTTGTGCAAGGTCCGGCTCTGGAGCGACAAACTGGCGACCTTCCAACTCTGGCTGTTCAACATCACCATCATTGGCGCCGCCGTTACCCTGCTGCTCGGTTACACCACCTCCAAGGAATACCATGAACTGGAGTGGCCGCTCGACATCATGGTCGTTGTCCTCTGGGTCGCTTTTGCGATCAATATCATCATGACCATCGTCAAGCGGAAAGAGGAGCAGATGTACATCTCGCTCTGGTACATGCTGGCATCGATCGTCGGTGTCGCCATCCTCTATCTGGTCAACTCCGCCGAGGTCCCGGTATCGCTGTTCAAGTCGTATTCGGCCTATGCCGGCACCAACGACGCCAACGTCCACTGGTGGTTCGGTCACAACGCCGTCGCCATGGCCTTTACAGCACCGCCGCTGGCGATGTTCTATTACTTTCTGCCGAAGACAACCGGCGCCCCGATCTTCAGTCACCGGCTTTCGATCGTCGCATTCTGGAGCCTGATCTTCATGTACCTCTGGACCGGGGCGCATCACCTGCTCTGGACCCCGGTCCCCGACTGGATTCAGACCCTGGCGATGGGTTTCTCGGTCATGCTGATCGCCCCCTCCTGGGGTTCGGTCTTTAACGGCTACCTGTCGATGAACGGCCAGTGGCACCAGATGCGGGAGAACTACCTGGTCAAGTTCCTGATCGTCGGCATCACCTTCTACGGCCTTCAGACCCTGCAGGGACCGATGCAGGCGATCCGGACCTTCTCGGCTTTCATCCATTACACCGACTGGGTCCCGGCCCACATCCACATGGGAACCATGGGCTGGGTTTCGATGATCGCCTTTGCCGGTGTCTACTTCCTGGTTCCGCGCATCTACGGCCGCGAACTTTACAGCGTCCCCTTGGCCAACCTACACTTCTGGCTGATTCTGGTCGGCCAATTGATTTGGACCATCTCGCTCTGGATCGCCGGCGTATTGCAGGCCGGGATGTGGAACGCGATGAATCCGGACGGCAGCCTGACCTACACCTTCATGGAGACCATGGTCGAGATGTATCCCTTCTGGTGGGCGCGCACCATCGGCGGTGTCATCTTCCTGATCGGCGTCATCGTATTCATCTACAACCTGATCAAGACAGCCAAGGGCGGTGCCCCCGCCCCGGCAGCGGAAGGGAGGGCCTGATCTATGTGGGAAAAGAAACCGATACTCTTTCTGCTGCTGGCGACCGCAACGATTCTCGTCGGCACTATCGTTACCATGGTTCTGCCGTTCGCCTGGGTCAACACCGAGCATGACCGGATCGAAACCGTCACCCCGTACAGCGCCCTCGAACAGGAAGGCCGCGACGTCTATATCCGCGAGGGCTGCAACAACTGTCACTCCCAGACCATCCGTCCGCTGGTCGCCGAAGTCCTGCGCTACGGCGAGTACTCCAAGTCGGGCGAGTTTGTCCACGATCGCCCCTTCCTCTGGGGATCGAAACGGACCGGGCCCGATCTGGCCCGGATAGGCGGAAAATACCCGGACGAATGGCACTACAAGCATATGGATTCGCCCCGTGCCATGGTCCCCAAGACCAACATGCCCGATTATGGCTGGTTGACGGAGAACTCCCTCGACCCTGACATGATCCGCCGCAAGATGGATGTCCTCGACTTCCCCTACACTGAGGATGAAATCAAGGCGCTCGCCGGCAAGAACGAGATGGACGCGATCGTTGCCTACATGCAGAAACTCGGCACCGGTATCCCATGGCGTGAAGCTGCTGCCACCGAGATCGTCGGCGAGTTGGAAAATCCGTTCAAGGGCGATGCTGCGGCCATTGCGGCCGGCAAAGCGGTCTATGATGCCAACTGCGCCGCCTGCCATGGGGATGACCTTTCCGGCGACATCGGCCCGGAACTGACCGACATGAGCGCCTACGATGATGCCATCCTTTACGAAATCATCTACAGTGGCATCACTGACGGCGGCATGCCGCCCTTTGCCAGCCTCGGCTCGACCAAGGTCTGGCAACTTGTCAACTTCCTGATGTACCGGGAGTAAGAGCATGGATTGGGGTTCAATCTTTTATCTCGGCGTCACCTTCGGCCTTTTTGCCATTTTTGTCGGAATCGTGATCCGCACATACAGTAAAAAAAGGTCGAACAAGCTCGAAGAACCCAAGTACCGGATGCTCGACGACGATTGATCACAGGAGGAAGAAATGCTAGAAAACCATGAACATAACCACCCGACTCACGATTTTGACGGCATCACCGAAAACCGTGAAAATAAACCCCCGGTCTATTTCAATATCCTCTTCTACGGCCTGATTATCTGGGGGATCATTTTCATGGGGTATTTTCTCTTCTCCGGCTGGAGCTCCGATGCTGAATTTCAGCAAAAGATGGATCAACACCAGGCGCAAACGTCCGGCAAGTAATCGTTTCGTCGACTGAACAGATATCAACCGTAAAGGGGGGAGGAATACCTCCTCCCTTTTTTACTGGAAGCACGCATGCCAAAAGTCAAACGCCTCGGTCCCTGGCGTGTCATATTCCAATGGTTCATCACCCTGTCGATTCTGCTGCTGCCGTGGTTCAAGGCCGGCACTGAAAGCAGTCTGCGCATCGACATCCCGAGCCTGACCCTCTTTTTTTTCGGCCAGGCCCTCCGGATCGAGGAACTCTACCTTTTCCTCTTCATCACGCTCTTTTTCGTTCTCGCCTTTCTGCTTGTCACCCTCGTTTTCGGTCGCCTCTGGTGTGGCTGGGCCTGCCCGCAGACCGTTCTGAACGACATCGCCGACTGGCTCATCTCTAAAATTGGCCTTAAAACTGTCGATAACCGCCTGCAGGGCCCGCTGTGGCGCAAGGCAGCTATACACCTCTGCTACCTCCTGCTCGCCTTTCTGGTCGCATCCAACCTGCTCTGGTACTTTATCGAGCCGCAGCGCTTTTTCGCACAACTGGCCGGTTTCGACCTTCACTTTGCCGCGGTCATAACCCTGCTGATCGTGTTGGCAGCGATCTACCTCGATCTCGCCCTGGTACGCCGCCTGATGTGTAGCGAATTCTGCCCCTACGGGCGGATCCAGACCGCGCTGGTCGATCCCGGCACCCTGACCCTGCATATTCCCGACAGTGAGAAGGAACGCTGCATCCGCTGTGGCGCCTGTGTCCGCTCCTGCCCGATGGGGATCGACATCCGCAACGGTTACCAGGTCGAGTGCATCAACTGCGGACGTTGTCTCGACGCCTGTCGGGTCGTCATGGTACGCCGCGAGCAACCGGGACTGATTCAATACAGCTTCGGGGCCTCTAACAAGGGAGCGTCCGCACTGCTCAATCCACGGACCTTGCTGATTGCCACAGCAATGTTGGCTCTGACCGTCATCATAACCGTCTCCGTACTCAACCGGGCCGATGCCTCCCTGAAGATCGCCCGTTCCCACCTGGCTTCCGAAAAAACTCTGGCTGATGGCCGGATTGCATTCTTCTTCAACGGCTGGATCAACAACAGGAGCCAGCACGAGGAGACCTTTACCCTGCAGCTTGAAAAGACAGACGAACCAGGCCTGATGGAGTTAAAAGGACAAACGGCAGAGATTACAATCGCCCCCGGCGCCAACCGGCGGATCGATTTCGTCCTGGTCGCCCCGGCCCTGCCGCAGGCCAAGGAGGTTGAGCTTTTCTTGTCAAACAGTAAAGGAGAGCAGGTCGCTCGCGCCAACGGTTCGATCCCTGCAACTATCGAGGAGACGCAATGAGCAACAGAAAAAAATCATCAGCCCCCCTGCTTCTGGCGGCGGTCATCGCTCTCTTCATCCTTTTCCTCATCTGGGCTGCCAGGAAAGCCTCGACCGGTGGAACCGACATCACCGACTCCGACTACTACAGCAAGGGGCTTAAATACAACGAGACGCTGGTTGAAAAACGGGCCGCCAGCGTCATTGGATGGCATCTGCAAACCGAACTCGTCAACCAGACCCTCAAGTTCAACCTGACTGACCGTCAAGGAGAGCCGATCACCGGCGCAAACGGCCGATTGGCCCTACCGGAAGCAACAACATCTCAAGACCACGAACTTCTTTTGCAGGAAGACGGGCCGGGGATTTATCATGTGACCCTGCCACAGGGGTTGTCGGGAGAGCAGTTAGTCCGGATCGAGATCGAACGGGATGGAGCCCGCATCTCGCGGCAGCTGCTCCTCTCCCTCCCGCCCCGGCCGGAAATGCGATGAACGACGGAAACGAAAGCTGTCATCATTGCGGATTACCGATTCCGCCCGGCGTCGATATCAGCGATACGGTTGATGGGCAACCGGTCCGTTTCTGCTGCCACGGTTGTCACGGCGCGTTCCTCATTATCACCGGATCGGGACTGGACAAATTCTACCGACAACGTGACTGGGGGGATACCGGCGTTCCGGAGGGTGCTTTTGAAACCGAATACGATGAGTCGGCCCTGGCCCCGTACGTTGTCCGGATCGATGACGACATCTCCGAAATATCGTTCCTGGTCGATGGGATCCGTTGCGCATCCTGCGTCTGGTTGTTGGAAAAGGTTCTGGTCCGGCAGAGCGGGGTCNTCGACAGCCGGATCAACTACGGCTCGCACCGGGCAACCATCCAATTTCGACATGAAACAGTCACACCGGAAGAGCTACTGCGCATAATCGGTCGCCTCGGATACCTGCCCCGCCCTTTCAGTCATGATGCCCTGCAGCAGGCGGCGATCAGGGAGCAACGCTCCTTGCTTATCCGCTTCGGGACAGCAGCGTTTCTCTCGATGCAACTGATGGGCTATTCGATTGCCCTCTACGCCGGCTATTTTCACGGGATCGAACCACATGTCCGCCAGATCATCCAGTATTTCGCCGCAGCCGTCACCACCCCGGTCGTT
>PKTZ01000197.1 GCA_002868925.1 Desulfuromonas sp.
CTTTAAATATAAGTTTAGAAACTCAATTGAAAAGGCTAGACACATTTCAGGATGTGTGCTTGGCCTTTTACGTTTGGAATCGGTTTTTAAGTTGTGGGGCCGGGACCCCACGACTTTGATTTGTTTTTAGAGAATAGAAAAAAGGCAATCAACAGGGATTACACATCTCCTGCATCTTCTTCTCAGCCTCGAGCCGGAGCTCCTCCATCTCCTCGCGACTGGCCTCGGGCGGCACCTCGAGCCTTTGGTAACGGAAGGTCACCTTGGCGAAGGGGAACGGCAGCAGAAACTTGTCCCACAAAAAGCGGAAGCGGATCCCCTTGTAGTTGGGGCTGATGAGGTAGATTGGCACCTTCCCCTGTTTGGCGAGGAAGATGGCGCCGTCCTTGATCACGTGACGCGGACCGCGTGAGCCGTCGGGGGCGATAAAGGCGGTTTTGCCCTGCTTGATCTGCCTGAGCAGGGCAAGGAAGGCGCGCTTGCTGCTCTTGCCGGGGGAGCCGTGGACGATGTTCTGATACCCCCAGGAGCGCAGAACCTTGGCCAGGCCGAAGCCGATCTGGCTGTTGGCGACCATCTGTACCGAGTCACTCTCCTTGAGGTAGTCGATGGTCGGCAGGATCTCGTCATGGAAACCGACGATGATGCAGGGGTGCTCGACCTCGAGCTTGTTCTGGTAGCGGAGGGTCTTTCGGACCGAAAAGAGAGCACCGATACCGATGGCGATCAACTCGATCAGGAGCAGGCGGGAGGGACGGGTCTCTTTTTTCATCGGAAATGATCGTTTCTTTGTGCGGTCGGTTATTCAGCAATGATTGAAGCACGAATCATCGCATTATCCGCGTAGAAAAGTCAATCGGTCGCAGCCGCGCTGAAATCGAGCTTCTGCTGGCGTTCTGCTTCCGGCAAGTGCAGCTTGACCTTGAAGGTGCTTCCCCCGCCTTTTGTCTCCTCGACCCAGGCATCACCCTCCAGATGCTTGGCGATCTTTAACACCGTCGCCAGGCCGACTCCGCTCCCGGCCGTATCGTCGTAATTATCCCCCCGGTAGAAAACGTCGAAGATGCGTTTGCGCTTGTCGACGGGAATCCCCGGACCGTGGTCGCTGACGAATATCTCGACGTATTGGCCATCCAGCTTGCCGCCGATCTCGATCGGACTTCCTTCCTTGCCGGCATATTTAATGGCGTTATTGATCAGGTTGGAGAATATCTGGAACATAGCGGTCCCGGGCAGGGAGACGTCGGGCAGGTCATGCCGTTTGACTTCGATCTCGGCAAAAGCGAGCCGGCTGCCGAGATCTTCGAGCACCTGCTGAACGGTTGTCGGTAGCTTTTCCGGAGCGACCCCTTCGACCAGACGCCCGGCGCGGGCAAAGGAGAGCATGTCCTCGAGGAAGCGGGTGATACGCAGCCCCTGCTCGCGAATATCGCGCAGCGATTTCTTGGTGTTCTCGTCGAGTTCGTCCTTTTTCTGCTCGATCAGGAGTTCAGGCAGACCGATGATCGGGGTCAGCGGGGTGCGCAGGTCGTGCGAGATCGTGCGGGCAAAGGCATCGAGCTCGCGGTTGGCGATGCGCAGGTTCTGTTCGATCTTTCTCTTCTGGACCAGCTCGAGGTCGAGCCTCTTCTTGGCCTGGTGCAGGTTGTGAAAGAGGGTGGCGTAGGGGAAACGCAGGGTACTGAAAATAAGAGCGCGATAGAGCAGCACCACCGAAATAAATTTAAAGAAATGGGAGATGAAGTTGGACAGCCCACCCGCTTCGGGGTAGAGGGCTGCGACCATCTCCGCCAGGATCGAAAATACCAAGGCGGCGGTCAATCTTTTCAGCACGCTCAGTCCGAGCGAGTCGCGCTGGCGCCAGAAAAGGAGGATCGAGAGGCCGAACAACATCGCAATGATCAGGTTACTGACGATCATGAACGGGGTAATTCCATGCCCTTCGATGTAACAATTCGGGAAAATGTTGTACGGCCAGATCGTCAGCAGGGTCAACAGGCCAAAGGCTGTTACCAGGCCGAGCAGTGGCCAGGGCGGAATCAGGACGTTCTGGCGATGCAGCACGGCGGCTGACGCGATAAAGGCGATCGCTTCCAGGTAGCGCCCGGCGAGCCAGAGTTGGCTCGAGGTGTTATAGCTGATATCGGGAAAGATATTCATCGCCGGGGTCGACGTAAAGTAGAGGATTCCGAAGCTGCCGATGACAACATAAGAGACGGCCAGCACCAGCAGGGCGTTATGACGGGTGAACTTGCGCGTGTTCCAGCCGATGCTGAAGATAGTAAAAGAGATGACGATAAAGAAGGTCTGCAGCAGGCTGTGGTAAAACGCAAAGTTCTTCAGGCTCAGGATGTAGAGGCAGATGCCGAGGGCGATCGTGGCCAGAATCAGCACCCAGAGCGGGGCACTGCTGGCGAGAAATGCCTCCGAGTCCTGGCGGGGATCGGGGGCATAGTTTTCGGTTGTCGAATGCTGCTTCATTGCTCGATCTGTTTCAATTTGAATGATCAGGTGGACAAACAAAAAAGAACGAAACAAGACAGTTTCGTCATCACAATCAAAGCCCTATCGACATCATACACTATTTTTGGGAAGAGGAAACCGTTCTGGACTAAACGGAGCGCTTTCTTTGCTCGTGAATGCCGGTCAGGGTATGGGCGAGAATGGTGCCGAGGATGAGCAGCCCGCCGAGCAGAGTGGCCCTTCCCGGTTCTTCGCCGATGACCAGCCAGACCCAGAACGGTGAGAGCAGGGTCTCGAGCAGCAGGATCAGGCTGACCTCCGGGGCCGGCAGGTAGCGCGGGCCGAGAGTGATCAGGGCAAACGAGACCGGCAGCACCAGCAGGCCGAGCAGGGCCAGAAACAGGGCGTCGGCGCCGCTGACCGCGAGCGGTTCGGCCCCGACCAGAAAAGCAATCGGCACCACCAGCAGCGAGCCGAATGCGTTGGCCGGAATCATGTTAAGCGGACGGGCGCTGCGGACGATAACCAGGTTGCCGGCCCAGCAGCAGGCTGCGCAGAAGGCGAGCAGGTCGCCGAAGAGATGACTGCCGTCGAGGCTTCCGGAGAAGATGATCAGGATGCCGCCGCAGCCGGTGGCAATGGCAAACCAGGTTTTGCGGTCGGTCTTTTCCTTGAGGAAGAGGTGGCTGCACAGGGCGGTGATCAGCGGGGTCGCGGCGAGGATGATCATGGTGTTGGCGGCCGTGGTCTGGCGCAAAGAACAGACGAAGAGGACGTTCCCGACGGCGGCGACCAGGGCCGAAAGCGGCCCGGCCCGGCCGGGAGCCTTGCACATCGCGATAAATTGGCGGCGGTAGATCGCGCCCAGGAAGAAGATCAAAATTCCGCCGGAGAGCAGGCCGCGCCAGAACAGGAGCGTCCACGGATCGGTTCCGATCAGGCGGACGAGCAGGGCGTCGGGACTGAGCAGCAGTACCGCGACCAGGGTCATAATCAGCCCTTTGCTGTGGTCGGACAACACAGACATTGTTTCGGAGATCCCTTGAACGTTTTGCAGTTAACGATGACGCACTATGCGCGGGCGCGCCGAAGGTGTCAAGGGCGAAAGGCTAGCGCAGCGGCAGGGTCAGGGTGAAGCAGCTCCCCTTGCCGGGACTGCTTTCGACTTCGATGCTTCCGTGGTGGGCCTGTGCGATATGTTTAACGATCGCCAGGCCGAGGCCGGTGCCGCCCATTTCGCGGCTGCGGGCGACGTCGACCCGGTAGAAGCGTTCGAACAGGCGGGGGAGATGGTTGGTCGGGATACCGCAACCGAAATCGGTGACCTTGATCATAAGGTCGGGTCCATTCTCTGCTGTTTCGATAATCACCCGACTCTGCTCCGGGCTGTACTTGATCGCGTTGTTGAGCAGGTTGATCAGCGCCTGTTCGAGCAGTGGCGGGTTGATTGGTGCTTTCAAGCTATCGGTACAGACAATGGTGAGAGCGATCCGTTTCTTTTCGAGGTCGACACTGCAAGCTTGCGCGGTCGCGTCAATGACCGGCCTGATTGGCGCCTGCTGCAGCTCGATTTTTGCCCCCTCCTGCTCCTGTTCGATCCGGGAAAGGTCGAGCAGGTCGTTTACGATGGCGTTGAGCCGGTCCGATTGACGGACGATGACCTCGATCGGGCGCGTCTCTTCATCCGGCGCATCCTTTTTGCTTTCGCGCAGGGTCTCGGCCCAGCCCTTGATGGCGGTAATCGGAGTTTTCAGTTCGTGCGAGACATTGGCGACGAAGTCACGGCGCAGGTTCTCCAGACGGCGCAGGCGGGTGATATCGTTGAAAACGATCAGCGCCCCGATCTTTTTTTCCTGGGCGTTGCGCAGCGGCGAACCGTGCGCCTGCAGGAGAACCTCCTGGTTGCCGCGGAAGATGGTCAGGTTACGTTCGATCGGCTCCTTGGCGGAGATCGCGTCATGGATGAACTGTTGCAGTTCGGCCTTGCGCAATACCTCCTGCACCGGCCGGGTAATGATCGTTTCCGGTTCGACCGCGAACAGGTTGGCAGCCGCCCGGTTGATGCGGATGATGGTTTCGTTGTTGTCGACGGCGAGGACCCCCTCGACCATGCTCGACAATACTGCTTCGAGCTCGTTGCGCTGGCGGATGACCGTCTGGAACCGTTCATCGAGCTGGGCCGCCATGTCGTTGAGGGAACCGGCGAGGTCGGCCAGTTCCTCGGCACCGCTGATCGGCAGGCGACGATCGAGTTCGCCGAGGGCGAAGCGCTCGGCGCCCCGGCGCATACGTTCGAGCGGCTGGCTGATGCGGCGCGCCAGCCAGAGGGATAACACTGCCAGAACGACGGCGATCAAAAAGCCGGCTCCGGCTATTCTCTGGTAGAGGGCCTCGAGGGTTTCACCGATCGCGGTGACCGGAATAGAGGTACGGACACAGCCGATGATTGTCCCGTCAGCACTGACCGGCAGGGCGACGTACATCTGGTTCTGCTGCAGGGTGCGGCTGAAGCGGGTCGAAACCCCTTTGCTGCCGCTCAGCGCGGCGGCAACCTCCGGGCGGCGGGCGTGATTATCCATGCGCTGCGGATTTTCCCGCGAGTCGGCCAGAACTTTTCCGTCGTTAAGGATGATGGTGATCCGGGTTTCGGTCTTCTTGCCGAGCCGTTTGCTCAACTCGTCGAGGTTAAAAGCGTTTCCCCGGGTCAGGTCGTCCTGAACCTGGTCGATGATGAGGTTGGCCCGGGCGGTGAGGTTCTTTTCGGTCTGCACGATGTGGAACTGGCGCAGGGCGCTGCTGACATACCAGGTGACGGCGAGAATCGCCACCAGGGTGATAACCAGGAAGGCGGGGTAGAGATGCCAGAGCAGGCGGAGTTTTTTCATTCTTCGTCCCGGAAACGGTAGCCGACGCCGCGGACGGTCTCGATGAATGCTCCGCAGTGGCCGAGTTTTTTGCGCAGGCCGACGATCTGGACATCGACCGAGCGTTCGGTGACAGCGTAATCCTCACCCCGGACCGCGTCGACGATCTGGCTGCGGGTAAAGACCCAGCCCGGTCGCCGCGCGAGCAGCGAAAGGACCTCGAATTCGGTGTAGGTCAGGTTGATGATGTCATCGCCGACCCGGACTTCCTTGCGCCCCGGATGGATGAACAGGTCACCGATTTCGATCGGTGCATCCTTCCCTTTCTTCTCCTCACTTTTAAGCCGGCGCAGCACGGTCTTGGCGCGGGCAAGCAGGATCTGCGGACTGAACGGCTTGGTCACGTAATCATCGGCTCCGAGCTCGAGACCGGCGATGACGTCCTCCTCCTCCCCCTTGGCGGTGAGCATAATCACCGGGATCGATCTCGTGGCGCGGTCGTCCTTCAGGTGGCGGCAGATTTCGAGGCCGTCGAGGCCGGGGAGCATCAAATCGAGGAGAATCAGGTCCGGTTTCAGTTCGCGGGCCATCGCCAGTCCGTCTTCGCCATTGGTGGCAAGATCGGCCTGGTAGCCGTTGCGGATGAAATTGTAATGGACGAAGGCGAGAATGTCCTCTTCATCTTCTATGATCAGTACATGGGCCATTTTTTCCATGTCCTCAAATGTAGAAGGGAATTGTTAGAATTTTATTAGAAGATCACCTTTTTATGCAACTTCCCGAAATTTTTGATTCTTTTTCGATGGTCAAATTCCTGAAGCGGCGCAGGATATCGCGGCCGACGTTTGAATCGATGCAGCTCTGTTTCAACTTTTGCGGTTGCTGCCCTTCGGCGAGCAGGTCGGCATGGCAGTAGTCGACGTAGCTGGAGGAGATATCGGCGTCGAACTCAGGGTGGAACTGCAGCCCCCACGCCATCTTCCCGACCCGGAAGGCCTGATGCGGCTCGCGGACGCTGCCGGCGAGCCGTGTTGCCCCGGCCGGCAGGGAGCGCACCGATTGCTTGTGGCTGACCGGAGCGAAAAAGGGCGTGTCGAGAGGGCCGAGTAGCGGGTCGTCGTTCGCTGCATGGTCGGGAGTGATCTCGACCATGCCCATTTCGCGACCGCTTGGATTGTCTTCGACCGTTCCCCCGAGGGCGTAAGTGAGCAGCTGGTGCCCGTAACAGACGCCGAGCAGCGGCAGCTTGCCGACCGCGTCGGAAAGCCATCGCGCCGTCCGTTCGCTCCAGGGTTGATGCTCGGTGACCATGGTGTGGGAGCCGGTGACGATAACGGCAGCGACATCCGTACAGGCGGGAAGCGGGAGGTCTTGTTCGACGTCGATAACCAGGACTTCATCCGGTTCATAACCGCCGGCGGTGATAAACCAGTCTTCGAAGTCGCCACGGCGGGCGACCAGGTCGGGCAGGGTGGTGCCGCACTTGATGATCAGGGTTTTGCGCATTTCTCTATTACCCCCAAGCCAAAACAAATTTTACATCCGCTCGAAAATGCGCTGTTTGGATTTGGATGTCAACCGGATTTGCTCACCTGACCTGTCAAAAAAATAAAAAAGCGCACCACCTTAGATGGTGGTGCGCCAGGAGGCATTGTGTGAGCATGAAAAAGAAACACACAACGCAAATCGATTTAGATCAATTTAGAACTTGAGGCGAAGACCGGCCAGGTAGCCCATGTCGGTACCATCCTCATCGGTTTCAGCGATCTCGGCGAATGTGCTGACATTCTTGTTGAGCTTGTAGGTAACGTTGGCGTACCAGGCGTCGACGTCGTTAGCAGGCACATCATCATACTCGTGCATCTGGTAGCCGGCCGCGATCTTTGCCTTGCCGACCGGAACGATGACGACGGCGTTGAGGAAAGATTGGTCCATCAGCGGTGCGAGGTCATCTTCGGCGACACTGTAGTCGACGCCGAGTGCGACAACCTTGGCGTCGTACATTACGCCGACACCGTAAGCGGTGACATCCTGGGTAGGAGTCAGGATATCGTCCTCGTAGGTCTGATAGACAGCGGAGATCTCGAGGCCGTCGATGACTTCGGCACCGACGAAAACGTCAGTAAATTCTTCGTTGCCGCTGGTCTCGCTTTCGGAAGAAAGTTCATGGGTAACAACAACGGTAACCATGTCGGCGATCTTGGCTTCGCCTTTGATCACGTCGTCGCCATCGAGAGTGGTAACTTCATCGAAGATGTCCTCGGCGATCGGCTCCTCGTAGGCAGCTTCGACACCGAACTCGTCGGCGGCGTTGCCCATCTTGCCGACCGACAGGCTGAAGTCCTGATAGGAAATGCCAACATAAGCCTCTTCCAGGTGCGGATCGTCATCTTTGTCAGCAGCATTCTTGAAGCCGAAGTCGAGTTGACCGAAAGCGCTGAGGTTGTCATCGATTTTGTACTCGATGCTGTTTTTCAGTTCGAGGTCGTCGTACTCGACATCGAGCTCCTGATCGACACCCGGGTCCTGGCGGAGCTGGATCTGCCAGTCACCCTTGATCTTGTAGGTAAAATCGTCCTTCTCTACAACCGTGGCAGCGAAAGATGTACTCACGCTTACGAACAACAATGCTGCGGCAAACAATAAAACCTTCTTCAACTTATTCATTTCTTTCTCCTTGGTTAATAATTCCCCCCCCCGGCAAAGGGGAATATTTGCTGACTACATCAAATACTTCACACTTCTGAAATGCTTCCTATTTCATTGACTTATATGATCACCGGAACGAACAGGTGAAATCTATCCGCAGCGTATTAGTGGAAGTTGAGAGTGTGGTTAAACTTCGGTGATGAGTTGATGAGTGTTCTGTTAGAGATGTGAGAAAATTATTTCTGATGTGATATCCGGGTAAGGGTCTCCCGGTGACGGTTGCCGAGGTCGTGCGATGTGTTGATCAGCTCGATGATCGAGTAGGGTTTGAAATGGAAGGCGTTGGCGCCGAGCTGCAGACTGCGTCTGATAATACTTTGTGACACTTGGGCGGTAACAACGATAACCGGGGTCGAAGCGATGTTCGTGGTCGGGTGCTTGCGCAGCATCTCGAGCACGACCAGACCGGTCAACTGCGGAAGAAGAATGTCGAGTAAAATTACGTCCGGTTTCTTCTGGCCGATCAGGTGGCAGGCGGTCGGGCCATTGGTTGCGCTGATGGTCTTGAACCCGGCCTTTTCAAAGCGGTGAACGAGCAGTTCGAGCAGAACCTCTTCGTCCTCAACGATCAGGACTGTCTTGCACGATTCGATCTCCACCATACCCTCGGTATGCGCTTGCACCAGCATCTAGTCCTCGTTGTCCATGAAGAGGCGCATCAGGTTCCTTGCGGATCGACATGCCTGACGGTAGTTCCAGTAACCGAAGATGATCAACAACAGGATAACCAGCTGCCAAACCAAGATAGCTTTCATTATTTTTATCCCCTTTCGTACACCTTCTTATTAGCTGTCAATTGTTGGAATCAGGTTAGGGAGTGGTGAGTTTATGGTGAAAAAGAGGGAGAAGATGATGTTTGCAGGAGATACTTCGGTTTTTTGCCGCTTTACGAATTGTCTTCGATATCCATACGGGAATTGTTCTGTTACACTGAAAAAGTTAAATAAATTTAAACCTCTATCCCGGATGTACCGATGCATGACCTGACCATTCTTCGAGATCTGCTGATTTTGCTGCTGCTGGCGCTGGTCAACGCCTACCTGTTCAGCCGGATCAGGCTGTCGCCGATTATCGGCTACCTGCTCACCGGCTGCCTGGTCGGCCCGTACGGTCTGCACCTGGTCAGCAGCGCCGACGAGGTCGACAAAATGGCCGAGATCGGGGTCATCCTGCTGCTCTTTACCATCGGCCTCGAGTTCTCCTTCCGCCGCATTCTCGCCCTCAAAGATCTGATGCTCAAGTGCGGCCTGACCCAGCTGCTGCTCAGTGCCGCTCTGGTGATGGCCGTTGCACTGTATTTCGGACTGCCGGTCCCGACCTCCCTGGTGATCGGTTTCGCCCTGGCGCTCTCCTCGACCGCCATCGTCCTTCGCATCCTGCAGGAACGAGGTGAGGTTGATTCGGCGCACGGCCGCACGGTGCTGGCGATCCTGCTGTCACAGGACCTCGGGGTGATCATCTTCATCGTGCTGCTGCCGCTGGTCATCGGCAGCGGCATGGAGTTCAATCTCTTCGCCGTTTTGCGCTCGGCCCTGATTCTCGGTGGCCTCTTCCTGGTCGCCCGCTACCTGCTGCGGCCGCTGCTGCGGCGGTTGACCATGACCCGCTCGGCCGAACTGTTCCGCCTCACCGTGCTGGTGCTGGTGCTCGGCACCGCCTGGCTGACCCATCTGGCCGGGCTGTCGCTCGAACTCGGCGCCTTTCTCGCCGGTCTGGCGCTGGCCGAGTCGGACTACTCGCACCAGGCGCTCTCCGATATCATCCCGTTCCGCGACGCCTTCATGGCGATTTTCTTTATCGCCATGGGGATGTTCGTCAATCTCGAGGTGCTGGCCGAAAGCTGGCCGCTGCTACTCGGCCTGACCCTGCTCTTTGCGGCGATCAAGTTCGGTGCCGGTACCCTCGCCGCAATCTGGACCCGTTTTCCGCTCCGGACCTGCCTGCTCTGCGGCTTCCTGTTGTTCCAGGGCGGCGAGTTCTCCTTCGTCCTGTTGCGCCAGGCGTCGCTGCTCGGCGGCTTGCCCGACCCGGTCTACCAGAGCCTGCTTTCGATCGTTGCTCTGACCATGATGGCGACACCGGTGGTGGTGCCGCAGGCGGCGACGGTCGCCAACAGGGTGGCCGATTGGTTCGGGGCGCGCCCGGCGGAGAAGGAGGGCGACACCGAGGAGGCGATGAGCGGGCACGTCGTGATCGCCGGTTACGGTGTTTCGGGGCGCGGTATTTCGCGGGTGCTGCGTGAAGTCGATTTCCCTTACATACATATCGAGATGAACAGTGAAGTGGTGCGGCGGGCGAGTGCCGCCGGTGAGCCGATCGTATTCGGG
>PKTZ01000089.1 GCA_002868925.1 Desulfuromonas sp.
CCGAACTCCTCGAGCCAGTCGAGCAGTTGGATATCCTCCTCGCGCGGCACCCGCCGGATGTCGAATAGCATCACCACCGCCGCCAGGTTGTCGCGCTTTTCGAGGTAACTCTTCACCATCGGCCCCCACGCCTTCTTCACCGAGAGCGGCACCTTGGCGAAACCGTAGCCGGGGAGATCGACCAGCAGCAACTCATCCTCGTTGATATTGAAGAAGTTGAGCATCTGTGTCCGGCCCGGCGTCGACGAGGTGCGGACCAGGCTCTTGCGGTTGACCAAAACATTAATCAGCGAGCTCTTTCCAACGTTGCTGCGGCCGGCAAAGGCGACCTCCGGCATCTTCGTCTCCGGATAACCTTTCGGTTTGACCGCGCTGGTCAGGTAAGTGGCGGTTTTGATATGCATCGAAATCTCCTTCAGCTGCAAGCCTAGCACAGCTCCCCGCAAGGCGGAACATCAGATTTTCATTAAAACAAATATTGTCCGTAATTTTGAATACGGTATGTTATATATAATGCATTAAGAAAAGGAATCCTTCGGGTCGACCTGCATCGACCCCTCAACATTATGACGGAGGGCAATAAAAGAGATGATGTCGCAAAAACTTCAAGATGCAATGAACGAGCAGATGAAAAACGAATTCTTTTCGGCTTACCTCTATCAGGCGATGGCCGGTTACTTCGAGTCGGAAGACCTTCCCGGGCTCGCCAACTGGATGCGCATCCAGGCGCTCGAGGAGATGACCCACGGCGAAAAGTTCTTCAACTTTTTGTGCGAGACCGGCGCCCGCACCAACCTGCTGCCGATCGACGGTCCGAAGAACGACTACAAGTCGCCCCTCGACGTTTTCGAGTACTCGCTCGAGCACGAAAAGTTCGTCACCGCCAGCATCGGCAAGCTGATGAGCATCGCTAAGGAAGAAGGCGATCACGCCTCCGAGATCTTCCTGCAGTGGTTCGTGACCGAGCAGGTCGAGGAAGAGGCCTCCTTCGGGCTGATCCTGAAGAAGCTCGAGCGGATCGGTAATGACGGCAACGGCCTGCTCCGCCTCGACGAGGAGCTGGCGGCCCGTGCATTCACCCCGCCGACAGCAGCCGAATAAAGCTTCATATCTCGCTTTTTAAGTAGTACCCAAACGGGGTCGGGCCAACGCCCGGCCCCGTTTTTCATGCCCCTCCGTGACGTCACGCTACCCCCTTTGCCAAATAACGGCAGCCCACCTAACTATTCACACATGAATAATAAGGCCGGTTTCGGTCATATCCAATAGGGGCGTTCGCCTTTTGGCGTAAAAGTATTTAATTTCAATTACTTACTAGAATTTCGCCTTACAAGAACCTGTCGACTTGTGAATAGAAGTTCTAGCCAGAGGGGCTGATTTTATACGTACGGTGAGGACCAATAATTATGCAAACAGGCTTGATGGCGAAATGACGGAGAGGTATAAATAATCATGCCCACCTGCCCCCATTGCCATTCCGAAATATACCTAAGGGAACTTCCCCACCAGGGAATGTTCCGCAGCGACCGGGTCTGCGCAAACTGCGGCGGCCGGTTCACCGCCGATCGCGACACCAAGATCCGTCAGGCGCTTTTCATCATCGTCGCCATCGTCTCCTTGATTTTCACCCTGCTTCTCTATTATGAAAGTAATGACTGGCTGTTTCCGGCCATGGTAAGTTATCTGGCGCTCACCGGATTGATCTGGTGGGGCAACCGCAAGGTGCGTTTCGTTCCTTACCGACAACACGAGAACATGAATAACGATTAAACCGAGGAGGGAGTCATGTCCGTCTATCTACTGGCTGAAGTCGAAAAAATCCACGACGAAAAAAGCTACAACGAGTACATCGAAAAAGCCCGTCCGATCGTCACCCGCTACGGCGGAAAGTACATTGTCACCTCCGACAAGCTCTCGCCGATGTCGCCGAGCTGGACGGCGCAGAAGGTCGTGCTGATCGAATTCGAAAACAAGCAGCGGATGCAGGAGTGCTTTCAATCGGCCGAATACCGGGAAATAGTCCACCTGCGCACCGGGTCGATCGAATCGAAGGCGGTGCTCATTGAATAAGCGCTGCCAATGGTGCGGCGACGATCCGCTCTACATCGCCTACCACGACAAGGAATGGGGCGTGCCGGTTCACGACGACCGGCTGCTGTTCGAATTCCTGGTCCTCGAAGGAGCCCAGGCCGGCCTGAGCTGGATCACGATTTTGAATAAGCGGGAGAACTACCGCAAGGCGTTTAAAAACTTCGAGATCGCAAAGGTCGCCGCCTTCACCGAGGAGGACGTTGCTTGCCTGCTGAATGACCCCGGCATCGTGCGCAACCGGCTGAAAATCCGCTCGGCGATCCGCAACGCCAAAGCGGCGCTTGCGCTGCAACAGGAGTTCGGCTCGCTCGATAGCTACTTCTGGAGATTCGTCGACGGCCGTCCAATCCAGAACAGCTTCAAATCACTCGACGAGATCCCGGCGAAGACCGACATTTCCGATACGCTGAGCAAGGATCTGAAAAAGCGCGGCTTCAACTTCGTCGGCTCGACCATCTGCTACGCCTTCATGCAGGCGACCGGCATGGTCAACGACCACATTATCGACTGCTTCCGCTACAAGCAACTTAACACCGAATAAAATCTCCCAATCACCACACAACGACTTATCGCCACCAAGGCACCAAGGACACCAAGAAAGGCTGAGACAAAAAATACAATAATCACGCTAAGCCGCAAAGGCGCCAAGAGGATCAAAAGTATGGCAAGACCTATATCTCTTTTTGGGTTAATTCAAAGCAGCTTTGTCTTTATATTTTTCATCTTTACCATTAGCGCTTTTTGCTTTTCTTTGCGACTTGGCGTCTTTGCGTGAGATACGGATTTTGATTTTCTTGGTGAACTTGGTGCCTTGGTGGCAAACCAGTTCTCCGATTACGAATCAGCATAAAAAAAGCCCGACTGTAATAGCCGGGCGACTGTACTCATTGTTTTCGGATCAGTGCAGGGCGTCGCTGATGATAGCGTCGACCTCCTGCTTCAGATCCTGGCTCGGGGTGACGGTGATGTCGCATTCGGAGAGGTGGGCAGTGTAGCGCTCCGCCTCCTGATTGTGCTCGTAGGCCGAGCGCAGCTGCTCACCCATGCGCTGCAACACGCTGGTCTCAACTCCCATCTCCTTGGCGAGGGTCTGGAAGTTTTTGACCTCCTCGTTCTCGATCCAGGCGACCCCGAACTTCTTCGGCGGCTTGCCGATGAAGACGTAGGTGGTGCCGTCGCCCGGAACCACCTCGAGCGGCTCCTTGTAGTCCTTCGCCATTTTTTCGAGCTGGTTTTCCACGTTAGCAATTTTTTCGGCGGCAGGGTTGCTGGGGTCGAGGTCAGGATAATCCTTGCCGCCAAACATCCGGCCGAACAAACTCATAACGTGCTCCTTTCTCTTCTGTGGCAAATATACATAGAATGAATTTAAAGCGTATCAAAATCTCTATGTTTTACAAGTTCAAGACCGGTCCGGCTTGGCGAAGTGATGGCGATGGCGGGCAAACAGGCTGTATCCGACGCCCGCCAGTTGACGGATTCCCGGCAGACTGACCAGCGCAGCAAGCAGATGATAGTGAAGACCGGGCAGCTGTTGCCAGAGGCGACGAAAGGCATCGACCCCGACATGGACCGTCCCTTCGGCATCGATCACGTGCATCTTCTGCATCAACTCTTCGTAAGAGAGGCCATGCCTCGTGGCATCGAAATCCGGTGCGCTGATATCGACATATCCGATCGAAGCCGTATTCTCGATTTTTTGGTAATGACAGATCTCCCGGTCGCAGACCCGGCACGCGCCGTCATAGAAGACTGTGAGTCTTGGTCGATCATCCATAACTTCGATTATAGCAATTAGTTGTAAAAATATCGGGTCGACGAATTGACAAGAATCTTCTTTTCACTTAAATTGGAGCAAATGAGTCACCTTTTCTGCTTATGACTTTTACAACAAGGAGAGATCAAACGATGTCGAACACAACCGATGCAATCAAGCGTTCCATCCTGACCGAGAAGAGCGCCATGGACTTTTACGCCAGCTGTGCCACCCACATGAAGAACGAAGAGGCACGCAAAACCTTCGAACTGCTCGCCCGCGAAGAACGCGAGCATGCCGAGTCCTTTTTCAAGATCTATGACGGCGACGATATCGGCAGCTTCGATGAATTCATGAAGACCGAAACCGATTCCGACTGGCTGAGTGAACTCGAGAAAAAAGCCCTGCCGAACATGGACGAGCGCAAGGCGATGGAGCTGGCGATGGAGAAGGAACAGCAGCTCGAAAAGCACCTGCGTGAGATGGCGGCCAAGGTCGATGATGCAGCGATCAAGGCAGTCTACGAGCAGAATGCCCAGTCGACCCACAACCACTACGCGCTGATCGAGTCGGAGTACGCCCGCCTGATGGGTATGGTCCACGAAACCGACATCGATACCTTCGTCCGCGAATAGCTTCTATATTTACATCAGTAGCAGCAAAGCCCCGGATCAGTTGATCCGGGGCTTTTTGTTCCGGGCTTATAAACCAGGGAAAGGTTGACCACGAAGGTACGAAGAGCACGAAGAAAGACAGAGACAAAATAAACGGGTTTTCACGCAAAGACGCAAAGTCGCCAAGAGGATCAAACGTCTAAAAAAAGCAGAATCTCTTTTTGGTTTAACCCAAAACATTTTTGTCTTTAGCTTTTCTGACTTTTACCTCCAGAGTATTTTTCTTTTCTTTGCGACTTGGCGTCTTTGCGTGAGATACGTATTTAAGAATCTGCCTTTCTTCGTGCTCTTCGTACCTTCGCGGTGACAAACCATCATTCATATTTTGTTTGTACGGAGATTAATCACGAATATGATATGATTCAAACGTTGTCCTGAAATGCTTGATCCATTGGCAAATTGACCATTCACCATAACGGAGGGTTACCATGCTGAACGGATTCGAAGCAGACCGGTTCGCCTGCAACGTGGAAACAACCGCGGCACAGTATCTGGCACCACCATCGCAGCGCGATTACATAAAGGCGGCATTATTCGTCAACACTCTGGCTGAGGAAGAGTACCAGGCCCGGGTCAGCGATGACGGGATGATCGACTGTCAGGCGGGCTGTGCCCACTGCTGTATCGTCAACGTGGCGGTACTACGACCGGAAGCTGACGCGATCGCGGCCTGGCTCATCGAGCACCGATCGCCACAGGAGGTCGATACGCTTCGCTCCCGGCTCATCACACTGGAAAAAGAGACCCGCTGGCTCGACGACGAGGAGCGGATGATGGTGCGCAAGTCGTGCGCCTTTCTCGATCAGGAGGGGCGCTGCGACATTTACCCGGTTCGTCCACTGCTCTGCCGCGCCCTCAACTCAACCAGTTCAGACGACTGCCGCGAGGCTGTGGCAATGCTCGCCCTGGACGAACAACGTCCGATCGTTTCGAACCTGCTGCAAAAGGAGATTTTCGAATCGGCCTTTCGCGGGTTCGGAGAAGCATTGAAGCAAAACGGGGTCGACCATCGCAGCCATCGCCTCACCAGCGCGGTGAGGGAACGCCTCGAGCGGTTCCGGCCAAACCCGCAGGAGGAGAAATGAATTCGAACGATGCTGTCCAGCAGGCAATCTACGATTCACTGCTGACTGAAAAAGATGCGATGGACTTCTACCGCACCGCCGCCCTCTACGTGAAAAACCCGGATGCGCGCCGCATGTTCGAACTGCTCGCCAAGGAAGAGCGGGAGCACGCCGAGTGGTTTCACCGTATCTGCAACCGCATCGACCTCGACGAATTTCTGCGCCTGATCGATTCCGGCCCGAGTCCCGATTCATCCTGGCTCAGTCGGCTCGACTCCATCCCCGACTTGGAAAACGGCGAACTCGAGGTGATGAAGGTCGCGATGCGCCAGGAAAAGGATCTCGAAAAAGAGCTACAAAGAATCGCCGATGCAACCGAAGACCCGGACGTTCGACAGATCTATGAGGCAAATATTGCATCCACACACCGTCATTTCGAGATGATTAGTCAGGAATATAACCGACTCAAGGAACTTCTCTCCCTCTAGAAAAACTCACCCCCCACAAAAAAATAATAAAATTCTCATCATAATTTACTTAAAAGAGCCCCCTCAACGTCCACCTTTTGCTCGCCTAATTCAAAGCTGAATCTTTCGAAAAATTGGCTAGTTAAAATATTTTAACGGTTTTTTATCGGGCTTTTCTGGGCACGTTTTCCCGCAAAAACCCACCATTTGATCGTATTTTCATATTAGTTTTTTATTCAGATATTCAAATATTGGCATGTATTGTGTTAGCAGAATCTCATGGTAAATAAATTTAAGAGCCATTAAGGCCAACTAACAAACCAATAGCACGGAGGTTGAACATGAAAAGCACCGCAAAAGTTATCGTCTGTCTGATGATCGTTGTCTTCGCGGCTACGTCAGCACTTGCCATCGAAGGCGGCAATCCGAAAAAAGGGAAGTATCTCTACAAGAAGAATTGCAAAGCCTGCCACAGCGCCGGTCAACCGGGTGGCGAACTGACCCCGATGTCGAAGACCATGAAACAGTGGGATCGCCTGTTCGAGAGAGGACGGCACAAAGGTGGTCAGGAAGCCTGGGACAAGATGCAGGACCAGGAGCTCAAGGACATCAACCAATTCCTGTACGACCACGCCGCCGACTCTCCTTCTCCCCAGACCTGCGGCTAAACAGGATATATGAGATAGATTCTATTAACTTGAGCACCACAAACGGAGGAAAAAATGCGTAAACTGATGACCTTGCTGCTCGCCTTTCTGCTCGCCCTGCCGGCGATCGGAACCGCAGCAACCAATGAAGATCTTCAAAAGATGATTGATGATCTCCAGGAGCAAATTTACGATCTGCAGGACCAGGCCGACGCGGCTGAATTCCACTCCTCGACCGACCGCCTGCAAATCACCGGCGACTTTCGCAACCGAGTGCACAGCCTGCATTACCAAGACACTTTGTGGAACCCTGGCCTTGCCGTAAATCTTGATAACTTCTTTTTTGATGCTGCCAATCAGAACTTGGGGCCATTTAACCCAGCAAATCTCCCAGGCGCCCCGACAAGCGATATCGAGAGAGCATTTGCAGCAATCGCGACAGACTACCCGGATGTTTACAACGACATCCTCACTAAATTCGGAGCTTGGTCTGGTGGCACTCCTGCTGGTATCGGCTTCATGCCAATTGCTCACCCAAAAAATGTTGCCAAAGACATTGACAACGATGTTGACTTCAACACCCGCCTCCGCCTTAACATGATGGCAAAAGTTGCGAGCAACGTCAGCTTTGCCGGCCGTCTTGCAATGTACAAGAGTTGGGGCGACTCGGCCGGCACCCAGGTTCTCGATTCGTGGAACGCCTTCACCATGGACGGCACCAACGGCGGTAACACCATCGGCAACCTGGTCCAGGTCGAGCGCGCATTCTTCAACTGGAAGAATATCGGCGGCAGCAATTTCTGGTTCTCGGTCGGCCGGCGCCCCTCGAGTTATGGTTCCCCGAGCAACTATCGTGAAAACGAGATGCGCGGCGGCTCCCCATCCGGTCACCTGGTCCACTTCAATTTCGACGGTTTCACCCTCGGCTACGCTCCTGACAATGGTCCGGAAGGGATGAAAATCCGCTTCTGCTACGGTCAGGGCTACGAATCGCAGAACGGCAACGGCGAACTCTTCAACAACATCAGCACCGATGACACCAATCTGGGTGGTTTCGCGATCGACGCCTATGATGACGGCAAAACCATGGTCCAGGTTATGGCGTTCGGCGCCTTCGACGTAACTGATGGATTTAAGGGGACCTTCGCCTTCCCGTCTGAATTCGCCGCGATATTCGCTCCAACCATGTGGCAGGACATGCAGAACTTCGACAATATGAACTTCGTCACCCGCTATATGCCTTCGACCAACATCGGTGACATCCTGCTCGGCAGCATCGGCTTTAGTCGCGAGGAAAAAAGTGGCTTGTCCTACTTCGGTTCTGTCGGCTGGACTCAACTGAGGCCAAACGGCAAAGGTGGTATGTTTGGAGGAATGGCAAGTGACACGATTTTCGAAGCACAGGGTCTTGACCTTGACTATAACGGCACAAATGAAACATTCAAAATAGTCCCAACCGGCACAACTCTTGACGATTCGAACCAGGACGGATACGGCGTTTACGTTGGCGTTCAAATTCCGACGACTACGAATGGTAAACTCGGCCTCGAATACAACTACGGCTCCGAGTACTGGACCCCGTTCACCCAGGCCCAGGATGATCCGATCGGCAGCAAGCTTGCTACCCGTGGCTCGGTCTATGAAGGCTACTATATCCACAACATCAACCCGAACACCTTCGTCAAATTCGCCGGTCTTTTCTACGACTACGAGTACACCGGCAGCGGTTCGCCAGTAGGCAAGCCGCAGAAGGTTGATGATGTTCTGGCCGGAACGGCATACAGCATGCTACCGGTGGTCGACACCGCCTGGGATGCGAACATCACCTTCACCATCAGGTTCTAATTTGCATTAACTTCAGGGGAGGAGTCCGCTCCTCCCCTGATTTCGCTTTTAAATATTCAATTATTCAGATGTTTATTGAAGTTCGAATATACGGATTAACTAAACTAGGAGAACAATGATGAACAAATTTAAATTCACATTGGCCCTGTTGACCCTTACTGTTTTTATGGCGACCCCCGCCCTGGCAAACCATAACCATAAAGATAGTATCAAGGGGCCGATCAACGAACCGCAGGACGTCACCCGACAGTGCCTGAAGTGTCACCAGGACGAAGCGAAAGACTTCATGAAGACCTCGCACTGGCGCTGGAGCCTGGAGCAGAAGGTCGATGGCAAGACGGTCGACCGCGGCAAGAAAAACTCCCTCAACAACTACTGCACCTCGGTTGCCGGCAACGAGCAGTTCTGCTCCAAGTGCCACGCCGGCTACGGCATGACCGACGCCGACACCTATGATTACAGCAACCCCGAGAATATCGACTGCCTCGCCTGCCACGACAGCACCAACAGCTACACTAAAGAACTTAACAAGGCCGGTTACCCGCCGGAGAGCACCAACCTGCTGCTGATCGCCCAAAATGTCGCCAAACCGAACCGCGACAACTGCGGGATCTGTCACTTCTTCGGCGGCGGCGGTGACGCGGTCAAGCACGGCGACCTCGATTCCTCCATGTCCTACCCGGAGAAAGACCTCGACGTGCATATGGCCATTGAAGGGAACGACTTACAGTGCACCGATTGTCACAAGACCGAATCGCACCTGATCGCCGGCAACTCCCTCGGCGTCTCCCCTGGCGGCAAGTCCCACTTCGACTGCACTGAGTGTCATAGTGAGAAGGTTCACTCGGAGAGCCGCCTCAATGCTCATATCGACACCGTCGCCTGCCAGACCTGCCACATCCCGAAATTTGCCCGGGAGAAGGCGACCAAAGTCTGGTGGGACTGGTCGAAAGCAGGCGAAGAGCGCCAGTTCGACGAGAAAGACGAGTACGGTCACCACACCTACGTGAAGAAGAAAGGTGAGATGAAGTATGCCAAGAACGTCGTACCGGAATACCTCTGGTACAATGGCATGGGCGGGGCCTACCTGCGCGGCGACAAGATCGACCCGGATAAAGTGGTTCAGATTACCTGGCCGATCGGTGACCGGAAAGACTCGAAAGCGAAGATCTACCCGTTCAAGGTCATGCGCGGCAAGCAGATCTACGATACCGAGTACAAGAACCTGATCACCGCCAAGGTCGCCAATGAGGGCGGCTACTGGGTCGACTTCGACTGGGACAAGGCGGCACGTCTCGGTAGCGAAGCATCCGGTCTCCCCTACAGCGGCAAGTACGACTTTGTTGAAACCGAGATGTTCTGGCGCATCAACCACATGGTCGCACCGAAGGATAAAGCTCTCGGTTGCCTCGACTGCCACGGCGACAAAGGCCGCATGGATTGGAAAGCGCTCGGCTACAAGGGTGATCCGATGACCAACACCAAGTGGGCCCGAACCAACTAATCGCCAATCTCAACCAACAGGGAATCTATTTCCTGCCTCCGGGGCCGGTCCGCAAGGACCGGCCCTTTTTTTCTTGACATACTGACTTGCTGGCAAGCGAGCTATACAGAACCGTTTTTCTTGTGCAAAAGCTGGTTTTTATTGCACTTCCCTTCCATAATGTGTATCTTTACCAGCAACAAATCTAGACAGGAGTACTCTTATGTTCGGACTCGGCACAACGGAACTGATTATCATCCTTATCCTGGTACTGGTTATCTTCGGAGCCGGCAAGCTTCCCTCGGTCGGCGGTGCCCTCGGCAAAGGCCTACGCAATTTCAAAGATGGGATGAAAGAGGAAGAGGACGAGCCGGAGAAGATCGAGAAGAAGGACGACGAAGAGTAACCTCTCTTGCATATATCTATTTTAAGGCCCGCAGCAGCGGGCCTTTTTTATTGTCCCGGGATTTAATCAAAT
>PKTZ01000164.1 GCA_002868925.1 Desulfuromonas sp.
GCTACAGCTGTTATTGCAGGAGAACCGGCTCCACTTCCTCTACGGATGCATCAGCGCCGATATCACCCTCGGCAAGAAGTACACCCACTACCTGCAACACTGCCACTCCTGGCGGATGGGCCGTAAAATCCTGGAAGCGGCCAAAACCGACAGTGAAAAAGCCTGCGCCTACGGCTACCTGGCTCACCTGGCGGCCGACACCATCGCCCATTCCTACTTCGTGCCGTTTAAGATGATCCGCTCCTTCAACACCGTATTCCTCAAGCATACCTACTGGGAGGTACGGGTTGAATCATGCGTCGATCCACACATCTGGTCACTGGCCCGCCAGATCGCCCGGAAGAACTTCGACCAGAACGACGCCATGATGCGCGGCGTCCTCTCCGATACCATTTTTTCCTTCAACACTAACAAGCGGATCTTCAACTCGCTTTTACTGCTGAACCGGCTGCAGCAGTGGCAGAAGATGATCCGTTCGATGTCGACCGGTTCGAGCTGGAAGCTGCCGGAAGAGCATCTCGATGAATACCTCTCGATGGCCTCAGAAGCGACCTTCAGCATCATAAGCCAGATGGAGGAGAGCCCCTTCTGGAAGGCTGACCCGACCGGTGAAAAAGCGCTCTACACAGCCAAGCTGATCCGCAAGAACCTGAAGAGCCTCTGGCAGTCCGGCAAGCTGGCAGAGTCCGAACTTGACAGCTACCTGGTCGAACTCAAGCCGAAATTCAAAAGCAGCATCTTCCAACCTGAGCTGATCTTCGAACTCCTGTCGGAAGAGACTTAACCCCCCTGTTTCAGACCGATGATCCGATCGAGCAGGGAGTGCGCGACCTCCAGCTTGGTCATCTTCGGCAGCTCTTCGACCTTACCGTCCCGGAAGAGGAAGCGGACAATATTGGTCTCGACGTCAAACCCCGCATCGGCACAGGTCACATCGTTGGCGACGATCAGGTCGAGATTCTTCTGCTCCAGCTTCTTACGGGCGTTGGCGATCAAATCATCAGTCTCGGCCGCGAACCCGACCAGCAGCCACTCTTTTTTCATCGCCCCGAGCGCTGCCAGGATATCGGGATTTTTCTCCAGCTCGAGCTGCCACGCCTCTCGTCCCCCCTTTTTGACCTTGCTCTCCGCACGCTCAGCCGGCCGATAATCGGCGACTGCCGCCGCCTTGATCACAACCGACGCTTTATCGACGGCAGCCATCACTGCGTCGTGCATCTGCTTTGCACTTTGCACCGCAACCAGTTTGACCCCGGTCGGCGGTGCGAGCGCGGTCGGTCCACTGATCAGAACCACCTCGGCGCCGCGCCTTACCGCCGCTTCGGCGATGGCGTAACCCATCCGCCCGGACGAATAGTTCGAGACGTAACGGACCGGATCGATCTCCTCCCGGGTAGGGCCGGCGGTGATCACGATACGTTCCCCCTGCAGGTCGGCCGGATGCAACAGCGCCGCCGCCCGGTCGAAAAGGTAGGAAGGATCGGGCAGTTTCCCCTTCCCCTCCCAGCCGCAGGCCAATTCTCCAGTGGCCGGTTCGACGAAATGGTAGCCGTGTTCCTCGAGCCGATGCTCGTTGGCGCGATAAATCGGGTTTTCAAACATATTGACGTTCATTGCCGGAGCGAACAGCACCGGCGCTTTGGTCGCCATGATGGTCGTTGTCAACAGGTCGTCGGCGATCCCGTTGGCGACCTTGCCGATCAGGTTGGCCGTCGCCGGCGCGACAACGACCAGGTCGGCCCCGTCGGCCAGAGAGATATGCCCGATCTCGCTCTCCTGGTAGAGATTGAACAGGTCGGTGTGAACCGGGTTCCCGGAAAGGGCCTGGAAGGTCAGGGGACCGACGAACTCGGTGGCGCTGCGGGTCATCACCACGTGCACCTCGGCGCCGGCCTTGGTCAACAGGCGCAGCAGTTCCACCGACTTGTAGGCAGCGATGCCGCCGGTTACTCCGAGAACAATTCTTTTGCCGTTCAGCATGGTTCTTCTCCTGTTGTCAGGACAGAAACGGGTTGACCATCTTCTCCCGGCCGATGGTCGTTTCGGGCCCGTGCCCGGGGTGCACGACCGTCTGCTCGGGAAGTGGCAATAACTTGCTCCGGATCGCCGAGATCAGCTGTTCGTGGCTGCCTCCCGGCAGGTCGGTACGACCGACCGAACCGGCGAAGAGAGCATCGCCCGAGAAGAGATCGTCACCGCCGTAGAGACAGATCCCGCCGGGAGAGTGGCCGGGCGTGTGCAGCACCTTAAGCCGGATCGATCCGATCACGACTTCGTCATCTTCGGCGAGAATCCGTGTCGGCGCCGGAGACGGAGCTACCGAGAGGCCGTAGATACCGGCGTGTGTTTCGGCCTGTTCCATCACCGGCAGATCGTCACCGTGCACCATCAGTTCGGCACCGGTTGCCTCGACCAGAAAGGCGTTGGCGCCGATGTGGTCAAAGTGACCATGGGTATTGATCACTGCCTTCAGCTCGCAGCCTGACTGTTCGACCCGGGCGAGGATGCGATCCCCTTCGTCGCCGGGATCGATAACGACAGCCTGTTTCGTCTCGTCGTCAAACAGGATAAAGCAGTTTACCTGGAGCGGGCCGACCGCCAGTGTTTCAATCCGCATCGTTATCATCCTTTTCCGCCGCCGAAAACAGATCGAGGCTTTCGCCTTTCACCCTCTCGCCGAGCGAAGCTCCGAGCGGTGCCGAAAAATCTCTTCGCTGCTCCCGAGGCGGGTCCGGTGCAACCGACTTCGGCATTTCCGGGGCCGGCGTTTGCTGTTGCATCTCACCGGAAAAGAAATAGCGCTCGTAAAGACGATGATACGGTGTCCAGGACGAGTCGGAAGCGCTGTTCTTGTCAATGTGGCTTTTGACCCCGTTGATCTTGGAATCGAGGTCGTCCAGGAAGTTGAGAACGATCGCCTCGAGGGTCTTCGGTCGTTTCGGCGATCCGTACTCGTACTGGCCATGATGCGACAGCAGCAGATGTTTGAGCAGGATCGCATCCTGGGTGGGAAAATCGTCAATCTGCCGGATCCGCGCATCGATCATTTCGACTCCGAGCATGATGTGCCCGAGCAGCTTTCCCTCGTCGGTGTAGTCAAAACTGCGGCGATAACTCAGCTCGGCGACCTTGCCGACGTCGTGCAGCAGCGCTCCGAGCAGCAGCAGGTCGCGGTCGAGTTCCGGGTAACGCGCGCAGACATCTTCTGCCAGGTCGGCCACGGCCAGTGAATGTTCGAGCAGGCCACCGAGAAAGACGTGGTGCATGGACTTGGCCGCCGGCGCCGCGGTGTACATGGCGACAAATTCCCGGTCATCCAGGAAGAGGTCCATTAATCTTCTGAAGTGGGATTTTTCGATCGAGTCGACCTTCTGCCGCAACCGGCTTAGCAGCTCTTCCTGCGGAAAACGGGATACCGGCAGAAAATCGGCAAGTTCGATCGTCTCTTCATCCTGGCGAGCGACCTCCTGGATCACCAGCTGCAACTTGCCAAGATAGAGGTTCGCCTTGCCCCGGACCAGGACGAAATCGTCCTTATTGAACAAGGCATTGATCGCATCGGCGTTATCCCAGATCCGCCCTTCGACCTCTCCGGTCCGATCCATCAACTTCAGGGTCAGGTAAGGCTTGCCGTTCTTGGCCATCGCCAGGTTCTTGTCCCTGACCAGGAAGATCGATTCAACAATATCGCGTTCCTTGATCTGTTCTACAAATTTCTTACTCACTGACAACTCCACAACTGAATTTTTCAACAAGCTGTTCGGCGACCCGGATCCCATCGAGAGCCGCACTCATGATTCCACCGGCATAGCCGGCCCCCTCACCCGCCGGGTACAGCCCGGGGTGGGAGATCGATTCCCCCTGCTCATTGCGCACGATGCGCAGCGGCGCCGAAGTGCGTGATTCGATCCCGACCAGGACCGCTTCACGGCTGACAAAACCCTTCATTTTCCGGTCAAAGACCGGCAGCGATCGCTTCAAAGGGTCTACGATCGAGGGCGGCAAAAGCGCAGCTAGGTCGGCCTCCCGTACGCCCGGACGACAGGTCGATACGGGTTGACCGCCCCCCTTCCGATCGAGAAAAGCGAGCAGGTTCTGTGCCGGGGCGTGATAATCTCCGCCGCCGGCCACAAACGCCTTCGCTTCCCATTGACGCTGAAAACGGACACCGGCCAGAGGGTCGACACCAGGAAAATCGTCAGGCCCGACAGTGACCACCAGGGCACTGTTCGACCAATCGTTATCACGCCGGCTCTTACTCATGCCGTTGACCACCATCCCCCCCTCTTCGGAGGGGGCCGCGATCACTTCACCCCCGGGGCACATGCAGAACGAGTAAACCCCGCGCCCGCTCTCCTTGTCCTTGCAGTTCAGGGCATAATCGGCCGTCGGCAGCTTCGGATGATGCTCCATCCCGTACTGAATCGAGTTGATCAGGGCTGCCGGGTGTTCAACCCTGTAGCCGACGGCGAACGGTTTCTGCTCGAGTCTGACCCCGGTCCGATCGAGCATTTCATAGGTATCGCGGGCGCTGTGACCGGGTGCGAGAACGACCGCGTCGGCGGCAATCTCGTCCGAATCGTTGATCACCCCGCCCACGACGCTGCCTTTAACAACATGCAGTCCGCTCAGGCATGCGTCAAACATAATCCGGACGCCGTTTTGTTGCAACATCTTGCGAAAATTAATCAACACCCGGCGCAGGACATCGGTGCCGAGGTGCGGTTTCGCCTCGCTCAAAATTTCGCCCGGGGCACCGCAGGCGACGAGCGTCTCCAGCACCAACCGGTTCCAGGGCGAATTGACCCGGGTCGTCAGCTTGCCGTCGGAAAACGTCCCGGCGCCACCCTCCCCGAACTGCACGTTGGAACGGGGATCAAAGCTGCCGTCCGTCCAGAAACGATCGACCTTGCTTACTCTCTTTTCGACCGGTTCGCCCCGTTCAAGCAGGGTCACACCGACGCCCTGGCAGGCGAGACGCAGGGCGGCAAAGAGCCCGGCCGGACCCATGCCGACAACCAGGACCTCCTGGCCGGAAGAAATCTTTTTCAACGGCGGCAACTGCGGCGGACGATCAACGGCCAGTCTCGGATTACCACTATTTTTGGCAAGGACGGACTCTTCGTCCGGCAGTGAGAAGGAGACGGTATAGACCCTCTTCACCCGCGGCTTTTTGCGCGCATCGATCCCGCGTCTAACAACCACGAAATTTTCGAAATTCTCGACTTGGACCTTGAGACAGGCAGCGACCTTCTCCGGCAACGACGATTCGTCCTCATCGAGGTCGAGTACGACCTCGCGCAACAGCAACGCCATATCAGATATCCTGGGACGAAGTCCGCGGGAACTCGATATCGAAAACGGCGCCCCCCTCGGAGCCGTTGCCGGCACTGATCCGTCCGTCGTAATTCTTGATCACCCGCAGCACCGATGACAGGCCGAATCCGGTTCCGCGCGTCTTGGTCGTGAAAAAGGGATCGAAGATACGGCTCAGGTTCTCTTTTGGAATACCGCTGCCGGTATCGGCAAAACGGATATAGGTCGCCTGGTCATCATAATTGAGGGTCACGAAAACCTTACCTCCGTCCGGCATCGCCTGCAGGGCATTGGCGAAAAGATTGGAAAAGACCTGTTCGATATCCTCGGCATTGGCGCGCAGCGGTGGTACCTGACTGGCCAGGGTGAGTTCCGTTCTGACGTTCTGCAATTCGAGTTGGCTATCGAAGTCGGAAACAACCATCCTGATTGTTTTATTCAGGTCAACATCCTCACGCTCCGACAGGGAGTGCTCACTGACCCGCAACAGGCGGATAAGGAGTTCGTCGATCTTCTCGACCTCTTTCATGATTTTATCGGAGAAGTCGTGCAGTTCGGCGTTGGCGTCCAGCCGTTGCTTCAGGACCTGGGAAAAAAGGCTGATCGAGTTGAGAGGGTTGCGGATCTCGTGGGCCAGGCCGGCCGACAACTGGCCGAGGGCGCCGAGCTTTTCAACCTGGATAATTTCAGACTGGGCCTGTTCGAGTTCCCGTGATTTTTCGGCGACTCGCTGCTCCAGTTCGCAGTTCCAGCCGGCAATCTCCTGCAGAAGCTGTTCCCGTTCCTCCAGCAGTTCCCGGTTGCGGATTTCAATCCGGCGGATCCGGAGTACATTTTCGATCCGGTCGACCAGGTCCTGGTTGTTGAACGGTTTGCGCAGGTAATCCGAGGCCCCGGCCTTCATCAGCTCAACCGCCAGCTCCTCGCTCCCCTTGCCGGTGAACATAACAACGTATGAATCGGGCAACTTCTCGCGCAACTTTTTTAGAACGGTCAGGCCGTCCATTTCGGGCATCATGTAGTCGAGCAGGATCAACGCCGGATTGATCGCATCGGCTCTCTCCAGGGCCTCTGCCCCGGAAGAGACCGCCTCGACCATGTACCCCTTCGGTGTCAACACCATTGACGTAAGATCACGAATAACCTGTTCATCATCGACGACAAGAATATTTTCCGACATCTGCGACAGTCTCCGACACTCTTCTTCAGGGCAACAAGAACGCTAAGAATACTGGCTACCTTACCCTTCAACATGCTGTTTTGACAAGGAAAAAGCTCTGAAATAGCGACAAAAAAGGCGGCCTAATGGCCGCCTTTGATTGACTAAAACCTTATTTATTCGGGCTATTCGGAGTGACGGATTGTCATGACCGGAATTTCTGATTTACGCACGACCTTTTCCGCGGTGCTGCCGAACAGGACATGGTCAAGGCCGGTGCGTCCGTGCGTCCCCAGCACAATCAGTTCGGCCCCTTCACTCGCAGCACGATCGATAATCTCGTCGTAAGGGATGCCCGGCGCTACGATCGAGGTGAAATTTTTAAAATCGCCGAGGAATTTACGCTCGAATTGCTCCATCAGCTTGCGCGCGCCCTGCTCGATCTCTTCCTCGAGCTTATCAAAGGAGATATGGGGCACGTAAAAACCACGCAGGTCGACCGGTTCATTGATTACATGCAGAATGACCAGCCTGGCGTCGAAACACTCGGCGAGTGACAGAGCATACTGGAAAGCATAATCCGAACTTTCCGAAAAATCGGTTGCAAAAAGGATCGTCTTGAAGGATTTCATTGTGGCCTCCCCGGGTTGTGGAATTCAGACGCGTGCTCTTTTTCCAGCGTGATCTTTCGCATAACGGAACGGAGGTTTTCGAGTTTGACCGGCTTGTGCAGGTATTCGTAGACGCCAAGGTTCATCGCCTTGACGTAACTATCGACCCCGCCGAAAGCGGTCATCATGATAACGTCGAGGTCCGGATAGTCCCTGGTGATTTCGTCGAGAAACGCCATGCCGTTCATACGGGGCATGTTGATGTCGGTAATCACCAGCTGATACTGCCCATGTTGCAGGCAATCGAGCGCCTCGATGCCATCACCGGCCGCACAAACGCTGTACCCCTCGGCGGTCAACAGCTCACTGAGACCGATGCGGGTATTCTCTTCGTCGTCAACGATAAGGATATTCTTTATTATATCGCTCATGGAGCCTTCCAGCACTTGCAACATGTCGAAATTCTAGCATGCAGCAGAGGGGTGTCAAGCGTTCGACCGCACTGTTTTTTTCTTGATTTACAGCTATTTACAAATGGATGGATAAATTTACGGCCAGATTTCGAGGAGTTGCGGAAGGATTATCGAGAACTGCTCAACTCCGGCCCGTCCTGCCTCCAGAATATCGACATGATCGAGGGCTTCCTTGTTCAAACCGGCCGCCGCATTCGCCATGAAAGAGAGCCCGGCGACCTCCATACCGAGGTATTTGGCCATGATCGTCTCCGGTATCGTCGACATCGAGACCGCATCGGCACCGAGTGTACGCAGGGCACGGATCTCGGCCGGTGTCTCATAGGAAGGGCCGAGGACTCCGGCCAGAACGCCGCGGTTCAAATCGATCGATTGTGCGGCCAAGCGACGGTTCAATTCGGGGAAAAGCTCATTCCGGTAGAGGTGGCAAAGATCGATAAACGGGTTCTTCCTGACCCCGCGCAGCGGATTGTCGCCCATCATGTTGATATGGTCCGCTATCCACATGAAGGTTCCGGGGCGGAACGTCTCGTTGATCGCCCCGGCTGCATTGGTCAGCAGCATCTTCCGGCAACCGGCCGCTGCCGCGAACACTACCGGTGTAACCACCTCCTTCGCAACATACCCCTCGTATAGATGGAACCGGCCGCAGAAAAACCAGATGATTTCACCGGCAACGCGGCCGACGACCAACTCACCTTTATGCCCGGAAACGGCTGTTTTCGGCATCCCTTCCAGCTCGTGGTACCCGACCCGGCAGAGGATTTCGCAGTTCGCAACGACATCCCCCAGCCCGGAGCCGAGAATAACGGCCAGCGCAGGCTCAGCGGCGCCTGTTTTCTGCCGGACCTTCTGCACGGCATTCCGCCAGGGGGTAAACATGGGCGCTCTACTTCAGTACCAGCAAGTATGATTTCGACTGGTGGGCCAGGTCGCTGTCCGGGATCAGGTCGATGACCCTCTGGAAATGAGTAATGGCGGCTCCCGCCTTACGCAACTTCATGTTGGCCAGCGCCAGGTTGTAATGAGCGAGGGCATAATCGGGATAGATCTCCAGGGCTCGCTCGCAATCGACAACCGCCTTTTCCGGTTGATCGAGAGCGAAAAATGTCTCAGCCCGCCGGACGTAGGCCTGCGGATAGTTCCGGTTCTGTTCGATCGCCTTGACATAGGCATCGATCGCCGTAACGTAATCCTTCTTCTTGAAATAGGCATAGCCGTAACCGGTCCAGGCGACTTCGGGCCGGGAGAAAATCAGGTTGGTTGCCGCCTGATGAAAGTAACTGATCGCATCATCCCAGCGTTCGAGCTCCATGTAGAGCGCCGCCAGGTTATTCTGATGCATCGGGTTCCCTTTATCGAGCTTCAACGCCTGCAGATAATGTTGCTCGGAATCGGCAAAAGACTTCTTGTAGAAGTAGGCCTGACCGAGGGCGGCTTGCAGCTTCGCATCATCCGGCTCGATCTCCTCGGCGAGCAAAAACTCCTGAAGCGCGCGGGTCGGGTCGTTCGCCTGAAGGTAGGAAACGCCGAGCATGTAATGGACCTCGGCATCATTCTCCGTTTTTCCCCTCCCCGGGGCACAGGCAGAGAGCGCCAACAGCAGCAGGGCAATAATCAGAAATCGCAAATTTATTCTCCTAGAAAGAGGCCAGGAATCGGCCCATGTTTTTTCGCAGACGTTCCCGCTTCTGTTCGACCTCCTCGGGGGTCGGGGGAACTTTCTTCGGTGGAGCTGTGGCAAGCTGTCGCCGCGGCAGACCGAGATCGAGTTCAACCGATTCAGCCGCATCCAGCTCTTCCGCTTCGAGAACCTCCACTTCGTCACTTTTGCTCGCGGCAGCAGGCTGGCCTTTTGCCGCAACCGGCTTCGGTTTCACCTCTTCTTTAGGTTGCGGTTTAGCCGGTGGATTTTTCAGCGGTAGTGAGTCCCAGATCTTGACCTTTTTTTCGTCGCTCACCTTGTGCGCTTCGAGGTCATCTATCACAAAACCGAGCGACTCGGCAAAATGCACCGCATCCTTCAGGACGGTGCTCGCTTCGGAGCTTTTGAACTCGCCGCCACTGTTAATGTAAAAGACAAGTTCGTAATCGGCGCGCATAAAAAGAGCAATGGCAACCCTTGCCCCTTTGCCGGCCTTGAATGCACAGATATAGGCCGTCGCTTTTTGCGATTTTCGGCCCGGTAGGGCAATCTGGATATCGCCGAGCGAACGTTTCAGGCGCAGGACCTTATCCGCCGTGATATCGAGTCTTTTCAGTTTTTCATTTAATTCAAACATGTCATCCCCCCCTACCAACCGATCTGATCAGTTGATCGGTTCAAAATCGCTCAGAAGCTTCATCTCCCGGAAGCGATCTTCTATCTCCTTGTACTCGAGTGTCTTCAACCGGTCGAGGCTGAACGACTCGACGTTGAACGATGCCATGACACTGCCGAAAACGATCGCCTGCCGGATATTCGCCTCCGACAGGTTCCGGGTCGAGGCCAGGTAGCCGATGAAACCACCGGCAAAGGTATCACCGGCACCGGTCGGATCGAACACTTCCTCCAGCGGGTAAGCCGGGGCCGAAAATATCGAGTGCTCCGAGAACATGATAACACCGTACTCGCCCCGCTTGATGACCAGCGATTTCGGTCCCAACGCCAGGATCGTCTGGGCCGCCTTGCGCAGGTTCGGCTGATCGGCCAGCTGCCGCGCTTCACCTTCGTTGATAACAAGAACATCGACGTGGGCCAGGGTCTTGACCAGCGCCTCCCGTTTCCCCTCGATCCAGAAGTTCATGGTATCACAGGCAATCAGTTTCGGCTTTTCAACCTGCTGGAGCACCTCAAGCTGCAGTTCCGGATCGATGTTGGCCAGGAACACGTACTCGGCGTTCTTGTAACTCTCGGGGATCTCGGGGCTGAAGCTTTCGAAAACGTTGAGCTGGGTATCGAGGGTATGGGCCTCGTTGAGATCGAAACCGTAACGTCCCTTCCAGCGGAAGGTCTGCCCGGGTGAGGTCTGCAGGCCAGAGAGATCGACCCCGCGTCCGGCCAGCATCTCGCGGTGTTCGTCCGGAAAATCCTCGCCGACCACGGCAACAAGGTTGACATCGGTAAAGAAGCTGGCCGATGTCGAAAAATAGGTCGCCGAGCCGCCGAGAACCTCATCGACCTGCCCGAACGGGGTTTCTATTGAATCAAAGGCAACCGAGCCCACAACCAGAATACTCATTTAAAGTCTCCATGAAATACTGTAATAGATAATACTATATTAAAAACAAAAATCCGACAATAGCCCTATTTTTTCAGGTATTTGCCGATCAGCAGATCGAGATTGTCGCGCGCCTGTTCCGGAATCAGGGCCGGATCGGTCATGATCGCGAACTCGAGTGCCTTGCCGCAACTGCAGGGACGCTGTGCTGAAATCTTGCCGGCCGAGACCTTGATGATCTGCCGGGCCATCGAAACGTTCTGCCGGATAATCTCGAGAATCGAGTCGATTTCGACGTCATCGTGATCTTCGTGCCAGCAGTCGTAATCGGTCGCCAGGGCGACGGTGGCGTAGCAGATCTCGGCTTCGCGAGCCAGTCGCGCCTCAGGAATGTTGGTCATGCCGATGATATCGACACCCCAGCTGCGGTAGATATTCGATTCGGCCCGTGTCGAAAAGTTCGGTCCCTCGATGCAGATATAGGTCCCGCCCTTGTGAACCGTCGCTCCCGCCTCCTGCGCTGCTTCGTAGACCAGCCCGGCCAGGTCGCCGCAAACCGGGTCGGCAAAGGCGACATGACCGACGACGCCATCGCCGAAAAAGGTCGAATTCCGGATTCCCTTGGTCCGGTCATAGAACTGGTCCGGGACAACGATATGCCCCGGTACGATCTCCTCCTTCATGCTGCCGACCGCCGAAACCGAGATAATCCGCTCGACTCCGAGCTTCTTCATCCCGTAGATATTGGCCCGGTAGTTGACCTCGGACGGCAACAGCCGGTGCCCGCGGCCGTGCCGCGGCAGAAAGACCATCTTAACGCCATCGAGTACGCCGGTTATATACGCGTCCGACGGCTCACCGAACGGGGTTTCGACCCGCACCTCCTCAAGGTCGGTCAATCCTTCTATTTCATAGAGGCCACTGCCCCCAATTACACCGATTACCATAGTGAAAATCCTTTCGAATTGTTGATAAAAGGCAGAATACAGAAGTCAGAAGAAAAGAAGACAGAATTTATTTGCACTGCCTTGTCTCGATTTTGACTTCCTTCTGTCTCCTGCCTTCTGAATTCTTGCTTTTTCCTACTTCTTCTTTTCCAGCTTCCCCTTCAATTGCCCGCACGCCGCAGAAATATCCTGCCCCTTGCTGGCACGGCGGATGGCAACGATGTTGCGGTCGAGCAGATAGGTCTGGAACGCTTCGACCGTCGCCCCGTCCGGCGTTCTGAAATCGGACCCTTCATGCTCGTTGAACAGGATCAGGTTGACCTTGGCCTTGATCCCGTGCAGCAGCTTGACCAGCCGCTTGGCATCCTCGATCGAATCATTGACACCCTTTATCAGGATATATTCGAAGGTGATGCGGGCGCGCGGCGCCAGAGGATACTCGCGACAGGCCTGCATCAGTTCGGCCAAGGGGTATTTTTTGTTGATCGGCATCAACCGGTCACGTACTTCGTCAGTGGTGGCGTTAAGGGAGACCGCCAGGTTGGCCCGCACCATCTGGCCGAGACGCCGCATTTCGGGTACCAGTCCGGAGGTCGAAACCGTCACCTTGCGCGGGCTGAAATCGAGGCCGGTGGTGGCGTAGAGGATCTGCAGCGCCTTGATCACGTTGTCGAGGTTATGCAGCGGCTCACCCATCCCCATGAAGACGATATTGTTGATCGGCCCGTCCTTTTGCGCGGCGCAGACCTGGTTAATGATTTCAGAGGGGGTCAGGTTACGGGTCAGCCCGAAGTTACCGGTCAGGCAGAATTCACACTGCATGGCGCACCCGACCTGACTGGAGATACAGAGGGTCGCCCGTTCTCCCTCCATCGGAATCCGGACCGCCTCGACCGACTCACCGTCGGGAAGAATGAAGAGATATTTTTTGGTGCCGTCGCGGCTGGTTTCAGTGTGAGCCGGCGTCCAGTCGGAGATGAAAGACTTCTGTTCTAACGCTGCGCGGAAATCTTTGGCCAGGTCGGTCATGTCGGCAAAATCGATAACACCACGCTGGTAGATCCAGCGGTAGATCTGCCCGGCCCGGAATTTCTCCTTGCCCAGCCCGCCGAGAAATTCGATCAGTTCGGCCGGAGTCAGGTCCTTGATGTCAATTTTCTGTTCGGTCATCATCGATCCAAGCCCTGCAAATTAACCACCGGATTGTAGCCCAACGCCCCATCAATCTCAACCAGAAATCCGCCAAAAATCCAATGGGTTATGCTTCTACAGAGAGAAAAAAAAGAGGGGATGGTAACAGACCATCCCCTCTTTTGCACCTTAACGGTACGAAACGGATTACAGCAGTTCCAGCCCGCTGAAGAAGTACGGGATTTCGAACGCCGCGGTTTCCGGAGCGTCGGAACCGTGGGTGGCGTTCTCGCCGATCGAGCGGCCGAACTCCTTGCGCAGGGTCCCTTCGTCCGCCTCGGCCGGGTTGGTCGCGCCCATCAGGTCGCGCCACTTCTTGATCGCGCCTGCGGCTTCGAGCACCATGACGATGCAGGGTCCACTGCTCATGAAATCGGTCAGTTCACCGAAGAACGGACGTTCCTTGTGCACATAGTAGAAGCCTTCGGCCTCGACTTTGCTCATGTAGAGTTTCTTGATACCGACGACCTTGAAGCCCTCGGCGTAAATCCGGGCGAGAATTTTACCGGCGTCCCCGGCGGCAAATGCGTCCGGCTTGATAATTGCGAATGTACGTTCCATTGTCCTTGAAACCTCCTGTTTATATACGTTTAACGGCGGTGTCTTTTAGCATCACCGCCGTCGCCTTGTCAACCTTCGAGTGCCGTGATCACCTTTTTCAAGGCCTGCCCGCGATGACTGACTCGGTTTTTCAGATCGAGCGGCAGCTCCGCCAGGCTCTGTCCGTATTCGCGCAACAGAAACAGCGGATCGTAACCAAAACCACCCTCCCCCTGCGGTTGTTCGAGAATAACCCCCTTCAATTCACCGTCGAAGGTCTGACAATTCCCGTCCGGATCGACCAGCGCCATGACGCAGCGGAAAGCGGCCTGCCGTTTCTCCGGCGGGACCCCACGCATTTCGGCCAACAGCTTTTGGTTGTTGTCGGCATCAGTCGCCTCGGCACCGGCGTAACGGGCCGAGTGGACACCGGGCTCGCCGTCAAGCGCCTCGACCACCAGGCCGGAATCGTCGGCCAGGGTGAGCAGGCCGGTATGATTGGCGATAACCGTAGCTTTCTTGCAGGCGTTGGCGGCGAAGGTGTCGCCATCCTCGACGATTTCCGGGGCATCGGGGAACGCATCTAGCCCGAGCACGCGGTAACCGCTCCCCTCGAGCAGACGGGTAATCTCCCTGAGCTTCCCCTTGTTACCGGTGGCGACAACCAGGTCGGACATTATTCAGCCAGCGCCTCCTGTTGCAGTCGGTCCAGCTCGCGGCAACCGGCCAGGGCGAGATCGCGCAACGCATCCATCTGCGCCACGGTGAAGGGGACCTCTTCGGCCGTCCCCTGGACCTCGACGAAGCGCCCGTCACCGGTGATGACGTAATTCATATCAACATCGGCGGTCGAATCTTCCGGGTAGTCGAGATCGAGGACCGGAACACCATCGACGACCCCGACACTGACCGCGGCAACGCTGGTCGTGATCGGATTCTCGGCGATCAGGCCATCGGCCTGCAACTGCTTCACCGCCAGGCAGAGGGCAACGTAAGCCCCGGTAATCGAAGCGGTCCGGGTGCCGCCGTCGGCCTGCAGAACATCGCAGTCGATCTGGACACTCCGCTCACCGAGTTTTTCCAGATCGATGACCGCGCGTAGCGAACGGCCGATCAAGCGTTGAATCTCGTGGGTTCGGCCACCGACCTTACCGCGGATCGATTCGCGCGGACTGCGCTGGTGGGTCGCCCGCGGCAGCATCGCGTATTCTGCGGTCACCCACCCCTGCTCCCTGCCGCGCAAAAACGGCGGGACACTCTCCTCGACCGTGGCGTTGCACAGGACGCGGGTCTCGCCGAAAGAGACGAGGACCGATCCTTCG
>PKTZ01000085.1 GCA_002868925.1 Desulfuromonas sp.
CCGCTCGATGTTCAGATCGAACTGTTCGATATGCTGGCCGACCAGGTTAGTTTGGCTCTTGAGTGCGGATTTTAAATTTACACCGGTTGGATTTAACGATAGTTATCAAGTGAGGTTAAGCGATGGATGCAAAAGTCTTAAACCAGATACTCGATATCGCTTTTGACAAGAAAGTCTCCGACGTCCATTTTGAAGTCGACAACCCTCCGTTTTTCCGTGGGAAAGGCCAGTTGATCCGTTCCAAGCTGCCGGACCTGACGGCCGAGGATACCGAGTTCATTGCCCAGAAAATTCTGGAACAGAATGACCGGGAACTGACGCCCGACATCCTGGAGACGGATGCGTCATACGCCCTCGAAAACGGCGGCCGTTTCCGGGTCAGCCTGTTTAAGCAAAGAGGTGCCTACGGCATCGTCATGCGTGTTATTCCTCCGGAGATCGGTTCTTTTGATGATTTGCATCTGCCGAAGGTCCTTTCCGAGATTGTCAAAGCGCCGAATGGACTGGTCCTGGTTACCGGCCCGACCGGCAACGGCAAGTCGACGACGCTGGCGGCGATGCTCAAGCACCTGAACACAACCCGAGATTACAATATCATTACCATCGAGGATCCGATCGAGTTCCTGTTCAAATCGGAGAAAAGCTGCATTATTCAGCGGGAAGTCGGTTTCGACACCGCAAGCTTTTCGGCCGCACTCAAGGCTTCCTTGCGGATGGACCCCGATGTGATTATGGTCGGCGAGATGCGCGACCTGGAGACCATAGACTCCTGCGTCAAAGCGGCTGAGACCGGGCACCTCGTCTTTTCCACTCTGCACACCCAGGGCGCGGTGGCATCGATCAATCGTCTGATCGGGCATTTTCCGCCCGACGCCCAGGAAATTGTCCGGCAACGTCTGGCCGATATTCTGGTGGCGACGGTTTCGCTCCGCCTGGTCAAAGATTCCAGTGGTGAGAACCTGGTTCCGGTGGTCGAGATCATGCGTACGACGACGACGATTCAGGCCTGTATTCGCGAGGGTCGGCTTGAAGAGATTGAACGTCACATCGAAAACGGTCGTTCCGAGTATTATATGCAGACCATGGACCAGCATCTGGTCGAGTTGTGTGAAAAGAAAATCATTACCGTCGATATCGCCAAGTCGATCTCGAGGTCGATGGATTTGGAGCGCAAGTTGATGGTTTCTTGATTTATTGCTAAAAAGAGAATTGCGAGGCCGCCCGATTATCCCGGGCGGCCTTTTTTTGTTCTGTGCGATTTAACCATTCCCAGAAACCATTTAGTACGCCGATAAGCGTAAAAAAAAACGATACCCGAATACACATATATGGTAATTGGTGCGCGTAGGATTTTTTGTTCAAATTACCACATGTAGGTGTAAGTAGCCGATAATGAAGAAGAATTAAGTTGCAAAAGTTGTTTTCTAGGGTATTTAATTAAGATACGGTCAATCGGTTTGTTGTATCAAATACGGTAACGAAGAGTTTTTTCGGTCACTGCTTAACAGGCTTAAAGGGGGAAGTCATGAGTGAAGAAACTTATTTCGACAAGGACGTTGTTTCCGAAAAACCATCAGCCAGTAAAATATTCCTGTTGCAGGTCGTCTGCATTGTCGTTTGCCTCGGCGGTCTGGGGATTGCGACTTACTGCAACCTGCAAGGGTATTACATGGCGGCTGTCGTCAGCGGACTGACCGGTCTGTTCAGCATGGTCGGTTTCATCGGTACGTTGCGACGTTGCTGAGACCTAGCCGGCGGCAACTTCCTGTTGCCGCCTTTTTTTTTCCTGAAGGTTTTTGAAAATCATGTCGAGGACCTCTTTTTGCCTCGCCTCGAACTTGTTGAGAACTGCCAGGCATTTCCCCATCGGGATCTTTCGGTGCAGGTACTCGGCATCGTGATTTGAGAGAATGATGATTCTCTGTTTGCTGAGCCCTTTTTGGCAGGCGTACGAGAGAACCTTGGTCCCGTCCAGGCCGGGCATTTCGAGGTCGATCAGAAGTAAATCGATATCAGCGTCGATCTCCGGCAGGCTCTTAAGGGGATCGTTGTAGCAGCTGATTTCAAGCAGCGGGTATTCCTGGTGCACGTATGCGGTCAGAATATCGAGAAAACTCTGGTCGTCGTCTATGATGACTATTCTACGCATCGCCACCACCTCTCTTTATACTAAATTTTACCGTTATTACGGCAAATATAAAGTGTCTGTCCCGTAAGCAGTTATTTGGGTTGGTAAGAGATGCGGTAAATTACGCCGGCGTAATCATCGGAGACGAGCAGGCTGCCGTCCGGCAAAAGCAAAAGGTCGACCGGTCGGCCGCTAACCTTTTCGCCTTGTAGCCACCCCTTGGCGAAGGTTTCGTAGGAGACGGCCCGGTTCCCATCCAGCATCACCAGGGAGATGCGGTAGCCGATTTTTTGACTTCGGTTCCACGATCCGTGCTCAGCGATGAATATCTGGTTCCTGTATTCAGCGGGGAACATATCGCCGGTGTAGAAACGCATGCCGAGGGCGGCAACGTGTGGACCGAGCTCCTGCGCCGGCGATGTAAACTCTTTTGTTGAATTTTTACCGTATGCCGGGTCGATAAGGTCCAGCCCGTGGCGGTAGGGAAAGCCGAAGTGGAGCCCCTTTTTCGGAGCTCGGTTAAGTTCGTCAGGCGGAAGGTCATCACCGAGCCAATCGCGGCCGTTGTCGGTGAACCAGAGTTGCTCGGTCAAAGGGTGCCAGTCAAATCCGACCGAGTTCCGGACACCGTTTGCGAAAACTTCCAGGTTGCTGCCATCTGCATCCATCCGCATGATCGAGGCGAAACGGGGATCATCTTTTTCGCAGACATTGCAGGGAGCCCCGACCGGAACGTAGAGTTTGCCGTCCGGGCCGAAACGGATGAACTTCCAGCCGTGATGCGGCTCGGACGGAAAGGTGTCGTTGACCACGACCGGCGGCGGTGGTTGGTCAAGGTGTGACTCGATATCGTCAAAACGGATGACCCGGTTCATTTCGGCGACGTAGAGTGCGCCGTTGCGGAAGGCGACCCCGTTGGGGCTGTTGAGCCCTTTGGCGATAACGTGAATCCGGTCGGCCCGGAAGTCGTTGTTGGTATCGACCAGCGCGTAGACCCGGTGGAGCTTGCGGGTGCCGACGAAGATCGTCCCCTTCTCACCCCGTGCCAGCGAGCGGGCGCCGGGGACATCGTCGGCAAAATATTCGATCGAAAAGCCGGGAGGCAAGCTGATCGCCGTCGGTTTGAAGTCCTTGGAGGTGGCATCGGAGCCGGGGCAACCGGCGACCAGTAGCAAGGCTGTTGTCAAGAAAATATATGCTGCTCTCAAGCGCAAATGTCGACCTCCTCTGGAAGAAGTTCTTACAAAGAAGTTTATCGAAACGGAGTTGGCTGGCAAGCTCGGCATAAAAAAAGGCGGCCTCGAAAGGCCGCCTTCAGGTTGTTGTGAATCGGGACTATTTGCCCCACTTGTCGCGGATGCGCTGCACCGCGGTCTCGACATTCGCTCGGTCACCGAAGGCGGAGAGACGGAAGTAGCCCTCACCGGACGGGCCGAAGCCGCTGCCGGGGGTGCCGACGACGTGGCACTCGTTGAGTAGTTTGTCGAAGAAATCCCAGCTGCTCATCCCTTCCGGCGTTTTCAGCCAGATATACGGGGCGTTCACGCCGCCGAAGCAGGAGATCCCGGCCTCGGTCAGCCCTTCGCGGATGATGCGGGCGTTCTCCATGTAGTAATCGATCACTTCCTTGATCTGTGCCCAGCCCTCGTCGGAGTAGACGGCGGCGGCTGCTTTCTGCACCGGGTAGGAAGCGCCGTTGAACTTGGTCGAGGTCCGGCGACTCCATAGCTTGTTGAGGCTGTATTTTTCGCCTTTTTCGGTGGTGCCCATCAACTCCTCCGGGACCACGATGAATCCGCAGCGCACCCCGGTGAAACCGGCGGTCTTGGAGAAAGAGCGGATTTCGATGGCGCATTCTTTCGCCCCTTCGATCTCGTAGATCGAGTGCGGGATGTCGTCCTCGGTGATAAATGCCTCGTAGGCGGCGTCAAAGAAGATGACCGCATCGTTGGCGCGGGCGTAGTCGACCCACCCTTTGAGCTGCTCCCTGGTGGCGACGGTGCCGGTCGGGTTGTTCGGGAAACAGAGATAGATGATGTCGACCTTCTTCTGCGGCAGCTCCGGGGTGAAGTTGTTCTCCTCGGTCGCCGGCATGTAGACGATACCCTCGTAGTAGCCGTTCTCGTCCGCCTCGCCAGTCCGGCCGGCCATGACGTTGGTGTCGTTGTAGACCGGGTAGACCGGGTCGCCGATGGCAACCTTGTTGCCGAGGTCGAAGATGTCGAGGATGTTGGAGCTGTCGCACTTCGAGCCGTCCGAGATGAAAATCTCGCTCGTCTTCAGTTCGACGCCGAGCGGCTTGTACGCTTTTTCG
>PKTZ01000033.1 GCA_002868925.1 Desulfuromonas sp.
AACGAGCAATTTGTGAGGCGTCCAAATCGACAGAAAACAACCTGACAATCTGTCGAAATTGATGCTCAGAAATGCGTGAACGCCAAACATACTTGTTTTTCATAGTCATGACAGTAGCTTAGCACACCGTTGATAGTGCTTAACGTGTCATGACCCTAAAATAAAAGGTACCTACCAACCAATGTTTTTTAGATTTAATTATAACAAAGAGAGGGCAACCCACTACTGAGCTGCCCCCACATTGTCGAACTTGTTATTTACGATACGTTATACGCAAAACAATTTATTCACTTACTTGATAACTAAGTTTTTTCAACGTATTGAAATTGTCTCCAATCTCATGATCGAGTTGAATGGAATAACTACCCTCTTTATCGGTCGGCAAGGTTGCCCAGGTACGAATTCGCAGGCTTCCTGGCAGGTTGATATTGCTTGTTTTTTCAGGCCTGTTATTGCGCATAACAAGAACCGATACTTTTTGTTCCGTATCCTGCGGAACCATATAGTTCATCCACAAGACGACTTTGTCGCCCTTGACAAGAGCAGATGGATCAACTTCAGTTACACATTCATTCTTGTTCTCGCCTTCTTTAGCAACTTCGGAACAGATCTTATATTCAACCAGTAGCGGGCCGTCTCCGTTCCAAAAATAATCTTGGACTTCCTTGGCAGAATCCGCAGTCGGTTTTGCAATAGATATGGCCGGAACCAGAAGCAAGACGATTACCACAAGAACCTTTTTCACAATAACTCTCCTAAGAATGAATGAGGATAATTGGGAGTAAAAAACGCCCGATTCGTATTATTCGTAGCTAATGTACATAATAAGAATAAAACGGTCAAATTTCTGGCTTCTTTCCCTAGCGTTCTCAAGTAAATCAACTACACGTTGCGCTGGGGAACAAATCCGGTCTCAATCGGAATATACTCGACTTTTATAATTTCCAACTCCTTGACGCCACTCGGTGTTTTAAAAGTTGCGACATCCCCCTCTTCTTTTTTTAACAAGGCTTTTCCGATCGGTGATATCCAGCTCACCAGCCCTTTACCCGGATCGTATTCATCGACCCCGACGATGCTGTACTGTTTTTTATCCCCCTCTTCATCTTCAACGGTTACGGTACAGCCGAAAAGAACCCTGCCGTTTGCGACCTTATCCTGTGCGCCCGGATCGACAATCATCGCCTCCTCGAGTCTTTTGGTCAGAAACCGGATCCGTCCGTCGAACCTGCGCAATGCCCGCTTGGCATAGTGATAATCGGCATTTTCCGATCGATCGCCCAACCCGGCAGCCCACTCGGCGGTCTTGGCCATTTCAGGCCGCTTAACGTATAGAAGGTCCTTCAGTTCGGCCCGCATCCGTTCGGCACAGCCTGGAGTCATATAAATCGGAAGGTCGGTCATGGGCGGAATGATCTTTTAATCGGCAGGATAGTAGCGGCCAATGAACGACCGAATTGGTAAGAACACATGATTCAGGGTTCGTAGGATTCAGCAGCCTTGCAGAACTTGGCCCGATCCGGGAAATAGATGTGTCTGTATTTCTGGTGGGTATTCTTTATCTTCTTCTTGAAGAAGGCACACTCTTCCTTGAAATAATCCTCGGCTTCCCTGCGACACTGCTCAAGTTTTCTTTCATTATTTTCGTAGTTAAAACAGACCTTTTCAAAGAGGATGTTCCCCTCGTCCGTTTCATACCACTGGATATCGATCTTCGAGCCGTCACGGAAGTACTCTTCGGAAAAACCAGAAGTTGCAATACCTAACAGTAAACCGGCCATCAAAAGCAGACAACAAATACGTAACATACCACCTACCCTAATTGAGGGACCTCCTCGCCCCTATGACATGCCGACCCGCTTCTGGGTCAGCATTTTAAAATAATGCTCCTTGCCGCAAACAAACTTCCTGATCTTGATCCCCATCCCTGCGTCCTTGACGCTCCAAACGAGATTCGGCGCAACCTGCTTCGACCATTGCACAAACCCGATCAGACGGACGATCTCGCCATTCTCGGATGTCATCTCGATCTTGAGATCACTGCCGGTGGGAAAAACACGGGCACTTTTGATAAACAGACCGCCCGGCGAAATATCACCGGTAAAACCAATATTCTTGATGTTTTGAACGCCAAAGTTAACAGGAAGTTTTACCAGGAAGCGTCGATCGTGAATCGACCTGCTTTGAGCCCCAACACGCATAAATCCCTCCCGGGTTTACAACCACAATCATAACTACTTGATAATTAACTATAATTGTGAAGTAGGATACGTGCAAGTCGAAAAAAAGCGGAAGTGATCGAAATCACTTCCGCTTTATACCTTTGGTCGGGCAGAGAGGATTCGAACCTCCGACCACTTGACCCCCAGTCAAGTGCGCTACCAGACTGCGCTACTGCCCGAAATAAGTCGGTGGATTATGGTTTATTTGACTGTAAATGTCAAGCGACAAAAACAATTAAAACGGTCGCAATAAAAATGAATTTCTTTTGTTATTTCATCATGTTAGATCATGTCTTACGGTTATCAATCACCCGCTGAGCCTTCCCTTCGTGCCGTTTCAGCGAAGACGGTTCAACCAATTTAACCGTGGCACCAACCCCCAGGGCCGAAGCGAGCTTCTTTTCGATTTTGTTGACGAATTCTCGCTGCCGTTTCATCTCGTCGAAGAAGATCCGCTCGTTAACCTCGATCTGAACCTCCAGGGTATCGATCGAGCCGTCCCGGTCTAAAATCAGCTGATAGTGCGGCTCACACCCTTCAACCTGGAACAGGATTTCCTCAATCTGGGTCGGGAAGACATTGACCCCCTTGATAATCAGCATATCGTCGGAGCGGCCCATGGTTTTGCGCATCCGGACGTGAGTCCGGCCACAGGCACATGGTTCATAATCGAGACAGGTGATATCCCGGGTCCGGTAGCGGATCATCGGGAAGGCCTCCTTGGAAATGCAGGTCAGGACCAGCTCTCCGATTGAACCCGGAGGCAGAACCTCGCCGCTGTCAGGATCGATGATTTCCGGTATGAAATGATCTTCGAAGATATGCATGCCGCTACGATTAAGGCACTCACCGGCAACACCCGGCCCCATCACCTCGGACAGGCCGTAGTTATCGGTCGCGACAATATCGAGACGCGATTCGATCTCTTTTCGCATCTCCTCGCTCCACGGTTCGGCCCCGAACAGGCCGACCTTGAGCGAAAGTGATTTAATACCTTTACTACTCTTTTCCATCCGGTCGGCAATGGTCAGTGCGTATGACGGGGTACAGACCAGGGCGGTCGAACGATAATCCTGCATGATCATGATCTGCTTGTCGGTATTGCCACTCGACATCGGGATAACCGAAGCGCCGATCCGCTCGGCTCCGTAGTGAAGACCGAAGGCGCCGGTAAAAAGTCCGTAGCCGAAGGCAATATGGACGATATCCTCCGGACCGACACCGGCGGCGGTCATAAACCTGGCCGTCAGCTCAGTCCAGTTATTCAGGTCGTTGCGGGTGTAGCCGACGACGGTCGGTTTTCCAGTGGTTCCGGATGAAGAGTGGATTCTGACGACATCCTTCAGCGGGACGGCAAACATACCGTACGGGTAATTGAGACGCAGGTCTTCCTTGGTTGTAAACGGCAATTTCTGTAGATCATCCAGGCTCCTAACAGAATCTACCTGAACGCCGTAAGTGTCGAACTTATCCTTATAGCACGGGATGTTAGCATAAACTCTTTGGAGTGTATCTTTAAGTCGCGACAGTTGCAGTGCTGTCAACTCGTCCCGACCAAGACACTCGTTTTTCGGATCCCAGATTCTACTCAAAACAGTCCCCGTCCAATCCCTGAGGCAGTATTACATCTGACAAACGCGCTCACCCTTGAGCACATTAATTCCATTATCGAGAAGGACCTTGATCGCCTCCTCGGTGTTATCAAAACGGAAGATAATAACGGCATTTTCACCGCAGCGCTCGACAAAGGCGTACATGTACTCGACATTCACCTTCCCGGCATCGAGGACGTCGAGAATGCCGGAGAGCCCCTTCGGTCGATCGGGAACCTCGACCGCGACGACTTCGGTCTTGCTGACGGTGAACCCTTCGGCCTTGATCACATCTTTCGCCTTGTCGGTCTGGTCGACGATCAGGCGTAAAATACCAAAATCGGAGGTGTCGGCCAGTGACAGAGCCCGGATATTAACTCCGGCGTCGCCCAGGATACGGGTCACTTCGGCCAGGCGGCCCGATTTATTCTCTATAAATATCGAAATTTGTTCAACTTTCATATCAACCCCCTGCTACCGGTTAGATTAGGATTTATTCCTGTTGTCGATAACACGCTGCGCCTTCCCTTCGCTCCGGGCGATGGTCTTCGGCTCGACGAGACGCACTTCGCAGGTGACCCCAAGGATATCCTTGATCTGGCTACGGATCTCCCGGCTCAGCCCCTGCAGGACCTTGATTTCATCAGAGAACATCTTCTCATTGACTTCGACGTGAACCTCCAGAGTATCAAGATTCCCGTCACGATCGACCAGAAGCTGGTAATGCGGCTCGACCCCTTCGATCTGCATCAGCAGACTCTCGATCTGAGACGGAAAGACGTTGACACCGCGGATAATCAGCATATCGTCGGAGCGACCGCTCATCCGTTCGAGACGGAGGTGGGTCCGGCCACAGACACACGCATCAGGGATAATACGGGTGATATCCCGGGTACGATAACGGATCAGCGGAATCCCTTCCTTGGTGATAGTGGTGATCACCAACTCGCCCCGTTCCCCGTGCGGGAGCACCTCACCGCTCTCAGGATCGATAATTTCCGGGATAAAGTGATCTTCCCAGATGTGGAGGCCGTTCTGGGCCTCGATGCACTCGATGCCGACGCCGGGACCGAGAATTTCGGAAAGACCGTAGATATCGATCGCCTTGATGCCGAGTTTCTCCTCGATTTCATCGCGCATCTGCTCGCTCCACGGTTCGGCGCCGTGGATCCCGACCCGCAGCGGCAGATCGCGGATATCGATCCCTTCCTCCAGTGCCGCCTCGGCCAGAAATAGGCAGTAGGACGGGGTACAGGTCAGTACGGTCGAACCAAAGTCCTTCATGATCATGATCTGTTTCTTGGTATTGCCACCCGACATCGGGATAACCGAGGCACCGATCTCTTCGGCGCCGTAGTGGGCACCGAGGCCACCGGTAAAGAGGCCGTAACCGTAGGCGTTATGGATCACGTCACCGGCGTGGGCACCGGCCGCCGAGAAGGAACGGGCCATCATTTCGGCCCAATTCTTGATGTCGCGGCGGGTATAACCGACGACGGTCGGCTTGCCGGTCGTCCCCGATGAGGCGTGGATCCGTACGATCTGATCGAGCGGTGCGGCAAAAAGGCCATATGGGTAGTTTTCCCGCATGTCCTGCTTAAGCGTAAACGGAAGCTTCTCCATATCCTGCAGCGACTTGATGCTGTCCGGTGTGATGTTCGCTTTCTGGAAACTTTCCCGGTAGAACGGAACGGATGCGTAAACCCGCTGCAAGGTCTGCTGCAGCCTCTTTAACTGCAACGATGCGAGCGCTTCCCTCGGCAGAGTTTCAAACTCGTCATTCCAGATCATGTCCCAACCCCTTTGTTGAATAAATAAATATTTTAAGCTGCTTTACGACCGAGAGCAAATGCCTTGAGGTTCTCCTGTAGAAATTTCTCAGGGACCTGCGCCTCAAGCGCCTTGTGCCAAAGTTCTTCGGCAATCTCCATGCGATTGGAGAGCGCGCCGAGGAGCACGGTATTGACGGTCCGATAATTTCCGGCCTGATGCGCCTTTTCCATTCCGTCGACCAGAAGGACATCGTCGACCTGGGCTTTGAGTTTACCCGGAATATCCTCGGGGTAGGTCTCCGTTCCGGTAGCAACCGGCCCCGGGGCGATCTTGAGATCATTAACGACAACTGCCCCGCCCTTGCGTAGCATCGACAGCGAGCGGTAGGTCTCGAGAAGCTCGAAACCGAACAGGATATCAGCCGTCCCTTCCGGGATCAGCGGAGAGAAAACCTTTTCGCCCCAGCGGACATGCGACGTAACACTGCCACCACGCTGAGACATACCATGGATTTCACTTTTTTTAACATCGAATCCTGCCAGCATCAACACTTCGGAAAGGACTTCGCTGGCCAGCAGCGTACCCTGCCCTCCAACACCGGTCAGAAGAATACCTTTTACATTATTCGCCATCGATCTCTCCAAACGCATCGAAGTTACAGACCTGTTCACAAACTTTACATCCGGTACAGAGCAGGGCATTGACAACGGCCTGCCCTTTCCCTTTTTCACCGGCCCCCTCACGCCATTCGATGGCGGGACAACTGATTTTCAGGCAGGACCGGCATCCGACACATTTGTCTTCGAGAACAAACAGCGGCGTCGTCCGTTCGGCATTGCCGCGTCGTTCAAGCATACAGACCCGCCGGGCGATCACGACCGACGGCTCGGCAAGCGCCATCATTTCCTGCAAAGCTTTTTTAGTCAGATCGAGGTCATTGGGATCAATGACTCTGATATGTTTGACCCCGAGCGCCTGACACAGGTTTTCCAGGTCGACAGCCGGGGCGTCCCCCCCTTTCAACGTGTACCCGGTTGCCGGATTATCCTGGCGCCCGGTCATACCGGTTGCTGAATTATCGAGGATAACAGCCGTTGCCGTAGAATTGTTATAGACCAGGTCCATCAGACTGTTAACGCCGGTATGCAGAAAGGTCGAATCGCCCATGACACCAACGACCTTTTGCCTCTCGTTCTCCGGGAGCACCTTGGCAATTCCGGTGGCGTTACTGAAGCCGGCGCCCATACATACGCAGCTGTCCATGGCACCAAGCGGCGGTAAAGCCGCGAGAGTGTAGCAGCCGATATCACCGGTCACAAAAGCACCGAGTTGCTTGAGGGTATGGAACAGTCCGCGATGACCACAACCGGGGCAGAGCATCGGAGGGCGGCCGGGAAGCTCTTCTTTGACTTTGTAGTCGGTGTCGACGGGTTTGCCACTCAGCGCACTTTCAATACGCTCCGGAGTGAGCTCTCCACAAACAGGCAGAAGGTCTTTCCCGATGACCTCGATGCCCATAGCACGTACCGCTTCTTCGATAAAAGGGTCGAGCTCCTCAATAATGTAAAGCTTGTCGACCGACTCGGCAAAATCGCGGATCATTTGTTTCGGCAACGGATAGACCATGCCCAGCTTCAGTACCGAAGCATCCGGGAAAACCTCCTTCGCATACTGGTATGCGATGCCGGAGGTAATGACCCCGACCTTACTCTCCCCTGTTTCAACGCGATTGAAGGTCTGATCACAGGCCCATTTTTCGAGATCAACAATCCGTTTCTCGACCAGTGGATGGCGCTGACGTGCATTTGCCGGCAGCATAACCAGTTTACTTGGGTCCCGCTTGAGGGAAGGTTCAGGGAGTCCCGTAACCGGATCATCGAGGTTGACAATAGACTTGCCATGTGAGAGTCGCGTCGTCGAGCGCAGAAGCACCGGCGTATCGAACTGCTCACTGATTTCATAGGCAATCCGGGTAAATAGACGCGCTTCATCGCTGTCGGAAGGTTCCAGCATCGGCACCTTTGCAAACTTGGCGTAATTGCGACTATCCTGCTCATCCTGACTGGAGTGCATCTCAGGGTCGTCCGCGACCACCAGGACAAGCCCGCCACGTACGCCAATATAGGAGAGCGTAAAGAGCGGATCAGCAGCGACGTTGAGACCGACATGTTTCATCGTCGCCATGGAACGTGCTCCACCGAAGGAAGCACCGATAGCCACCTCAAGAGCGACCTTCTCATTCGGCGCCCAGGACGAATCGATCCCTTTATATTGTGTTATATTTTCCAGGATCTCCGTGCTCGGAGTCCCCGGGTAGGCAGAAGCGACACGAACACCGGCCTCGTAGGCCCCTCTGGCGATCGCTTCATTGCCCGAAAGTATTGTTTTTTCCATTTTCACCTTCTCAAAAATCTGTTTATTAGAATAAAAACCGGACGGGCGACAATAATATTGAACACAGGGGTAAATGTCAACGCATTGCGCCCTTCTAAGCCAGCTGTAGCAGCACTCCTTCGAGGAGGCCGAAATCGCTGATGACCAGGCTTTCTTTATCCATCATTTTCATCATCGCCTGCAGGACAGATATGCCGGGGATAATTAGGTCGCCACGCCCCTTCTCGATTCCCATAATGTTCTCCCGTTCAACCGTGGAGAGGCGCTGCAGGTTGAGCATTATCTCTTCAATCATTTCGCGCGACATGACATAATTGTTGACGCGGCGCCAGTCGTATGTGGCCATCTCCAGATCGATGGCCGCAAGGGTGGTCACCGTACCGGCGTTACCGACGAACAGTGTCTCTGAATCTTTGACGATATCTGCGATCTGTTTTTGCTGAATCAGCTGTCCTATCCGGCTGGTTTGGTCGGTAATAAAGGCCTGCCAGTTCCGATTTGAACCCATTTCGGCTATCTGCACCACGCCAAGCGGACAACTGTGCCGAAAAGCGACATTACCCTGGCAAACCAAGATAATCTCGGTGCTGCCGCCGCCGATATCGATAATAATGGCATTTTTCGGTACCGGATCGAGTGCCGATAAAACCCCGGCAGCACTCAGCCCGGCCTCCTCCAATCCGTCGATTATTTCGATCTCGAGATCGGCCTCCCGTCTTACCATATCTACGAATTCGGCACCGTTACTTGCCGTCCGCAACGCCTCGGTACCGACAGCCCGCAAACGGGCGGCACCCTCTTCGCTGGCTATCACGGCAAACCTCTTCAATGCAGAAAAGGTCCGCTCCATCGCTTCCGGAGCAAGACCTTCACCTGTCTGACCACCCTTAAGGCGGGTTATTTCTCTTTCGTAACGATGTGGTACGACCTTCCCGTCGTCAACTTCGCCGAGAAGCATACGGACCGTATTCGAACCGACATCGATTGCGGCGATCACTACTTCTCTCCGGCGACCGCTTCGGCAAGGTTGAAGGTGTGGTCCCCGATTTTTTCGTAATTATGGAGCATATCGATAAATATCAGCCCGGGCATAACAGCACATTCACCGCTGTTCAAACGGGTGATGTGGTTTTCCCGGAGAGTCCGCTCCAGGTCGTCGACCCTGTCTTCCATCTGATTGGATCGGGCCATCATTTCTTCGATATCGGGAGCATCCTTCTTCATATGATCAAGAACATAATGCAGAAAATCACGGGTATGCTGCGAAATCTCATCCAGTTCATCAATCGCATTCTGCGAAAACTTGACCTTCTCTTCTATCCGCCTCTGCCCGAGGCGCCAGAGGTTTTCACAATGATCACCGACCCGTTAGATATCATTAACCATATGCATCAATGATGCAATCTCGCGCGATGTTTCCTGCGAAACCGATTTCTGTGACAAGGCAACGAGGAAATCGGTAATCTCCTTTTGCATCAAGTCGATCAAGTCCTCCCTCTCCTGAAGCTTCTGTACCCGCTTCAGGTCGCCTTCCCTGAAAAACTGCAGGGTTCGGTCGAAATTCTTCAGGGTAACTTCCGCCATCCGCTGCGTTTCAGCGCGGGCCTGACCGAGAGCGATCGGAGGCGTATTGAGGACCCGGTTATCAAGGTACTTTAGATGGAAATCGACTTCTTCGTCCACGCCGGGGATAATTCTGGTTGCGGCTTTGGCGAGAAGTCCGACAAGGGGAAGGAAAACGATCACATTGACGATATTAAACATGGTGTGGGTGTTGGCGATGTATCGCGCGATGTAGGGTTTATCCCCGATCGCTGCCCCGATCGCCGCCGCCTGTTCCGGCGTCTGCACCACAAAATCGGCCGCACCTCCGACAAGAGGGGCTGTTATGTAAGTAATAAACTCCATGTAATATGGGAAAAGGATGAGGAGATAAGCGGTTCCGATAAAGTTGAACAGAAAATGGGCCAGAGCGGTCCGGCGGGCGGCCAGATTAGTCCCGATTGCGGCCAGGTTAGCAGTAATGGTCGTCCCGATATTTTCACCGAGGATCAGAGCGACACTCGCTTCGAAACTCAACAATCCGCTGGTCGCAAGCGCCAGGGTAATACCGATGGTCGCGCTGCTGCTCTGGACGACAATAGTCAGCAAGGCGCCGATCAGGACACCGATCAGATGGTTATTGCCAACGGTCAGGAAAATCGCCTTGAAAGCTTCACTCCCCTTAACTGGATCGAAAGCGCCCTTCATCACCGACAGACCGAAGAAGAGCATACCGAAACCGAGGATTATTTCACCGATATATACCCATTTCTTGTTTTTCGAGAAAAGCTTCAGTCCCGCTCCGAGACCGATAGCAGGAAGAGCATACTTGGTGATCTTAAAAGCGATTAACTGAGCAGTTACGGTCGTGCCGACATTGGCCCCGAGGACAACACCAATCGATTGAACAAGAGACATCAAACCGGCATTAACGAAACCGACGACCATGACGGTCGTCGCACTTGATGACTGAATTATTGCCGTGACTGCAAGTCCGACCAACATTCCGATAAATCGGTTATTGGTCAACGCAGCCAGAATCTTGCGAATCCTGTTGCCGGCTATTTTCTGCAGCCCTTCGGACATGATTTTCATGCCGAAAAGGAACAGGCCGAGGCCACCGAACAGACCGAAAATAAGATTTTTATTCATCAAAAGATCAAGCAAGGCAAAGCTCCTGATATTTAAAAATTTTCAGATTGTATAAAATGAGAAAATAATCGATGAAAGGCTATTTTTCAATGGTAAAGGGGAAACGGTAGGAGAACGTCTGACGTCCCTTGCTCGGATTTATATCCGCCCTTAATTCAACGGCACTCTCATCATACATTTCAATCCCGAAATAGAGCATTCCGGTCACAAATTCGCCTGCTGGCAAGGGGCCGAGAGGCAAAGGAGAAAGTATATCGACCGCCGGCAAGCCGGAACCGACGTAGGGGAAATCACTCGCCATCGCCGTCGCCGCACGATGTTGTTCGAGATCGATCACATCGTAATAACCGACAAAGGGATAAGGCAGGAACAAACCGATCTGGGGATTCAGTATAGCGTTGACATTGTCGGGTGAAATCGGCCGGAGCGGCTCACCCATACTGTTCGTTAAAAGAAATGAATCAAGATCGAGTTGAACGGCCTGCCCCGTCTTATTGGAGATGGTCAGGTAAAACGATGCCAGGGGTGTGTCGATCTCATAACCACCGACAGCGGTGTCCTGAACACGTGCTGAAACAGTGAGGCCGTTGTTGGCAATCTTGATCGAACGATCACTCGGATTGACGACGGCGCCGGGTGTGGATGGCGCCGGAATGATGGCGATGCTGCTGCAACCGCATAAAAAAAGAACTAAAAAAATAACAAGGGTGAATGCCCTATTCATAACGGTCCCTTCATGACGTCTCATTGAGTGACCACATCAACATCTCCCGGTATTCTTCGTCGTTGTCACGAATACGGGCAGTAAAGTCGCGAATGATATTACGTATGACCTTGTACGCAATTTTCGGGCTCGCTTCACTGAATTTCTCAAAATCCTGTTTCTTGATACTCAGCAGTACGGCATCATCCTCGACTCTTGCTGTTGCCGAACGGGGCGAACCATCGAGGACCGCCAACACGCCGAAAAGCTCTTTCGGTTTGAGAGTAACCAGTGTTCTTTCATCACCCTCGGCGAGTAACTTGGAGACCTTGACCCGCCCCGACTTGATCAGGTAAAGAGATTCGCCCGGCATCTGTTCGACAAAAACGGTCTTACCCGAAGCGAGTTTCTTTTCTGAAAACAGGGTAGATAAAAGTTTAATTTCATCCTCGTTAAGCCCCTGAAACAGGGAACAGTCAGTTATTTTTGAAATATCTATATCCGACATCGATTAATTCCCCCCTGCCACAACCTGTTGCGTCTCGAAATCGTTCCACATATTGTCATATACCACAATCTGAACCATTCGCATGTTATTTCCGGGCGAATTCTCACCTTGGACCGGACCAAAACCGGCAATATATGGAGAAGATTTGATGCCTTGCTCAAACTGCAGGAAACGGCACACGACTCGGGCCCGGGCGAACGACAGACGATAATTCTTGATCCATTCCCCTTCCGGGCTCGAAAAACCTTCGACCCGTAAAATCCTGGTACTTTGGTCAAGCCCCTTCAATTGTTTAGATATTTCGGCGAGCTTAGAACGGGCTTCTTCAGATAAATCGACTGAACTGGCCGGGAAATTGATTGTGCAAAGAACTTTCCGGTTCTCCAGGATTGGGCCTGGTGGGCTATCTATCTGGAACAGATTCACTGTAGAGCCATAGGCAATAGTCGTAAACAACAGATAGAGAAGTGTTGACAACAAGAAAAAACGCATAAATAAAGCTATTCCGGCGCTACAACTACGAGCAGTTCAACCCGACGATTAAGCGCACGCCCCTCCTTTGTAGTGTTCGGTGCAATCGGCTTATATTCACCAAAACCTTTCACAAAAACCCGAGCGGGATCGATCCCGTTTTTCGTTACCATGTGGATAGCGTATTCGACCGCCCGCTTATACGAAAGGTCATCATTGTATCGGGCAGGACCGGTGCTATCGGTGTGACCGTCGACCCGGATCGCGAACCACTTGTTGTCCCGTCTCAACTCAACCGCAACCTGTGACAATGCAGCCGCGCCTTCGGACGTTAAGGCATATTGATTAACCTCAAACGTAAACTCAGGCAATAAGAACCGACGGTAAACTCTTGCCTTAATCGGTTGGGCAAAAGAGTTAGTGGAGACTTTAGCCACGACCGGTTCCTCAGCCACGACCGGTTCCTCAGCCACGACCGGTTCCTCAGCCACGACCGGTTCCTCAGCCACGACCG
>PKTZ01000005.1 GCA_002868925.1 Desulfuromonas sp.
CCTGCGCTGTTCCCTCGTTCGCACAGATGAAAACCGGCAGCAAAAAAACTCGTCCTCCAGAGCCTGTGGCTCTTATGTCCTCAAACAGTTTTTGCTGCTTTTTCGTTTTTCATCCATGCTGCCTCGGCGCTCCGCCACGGGGCGAAAATCAAAATCGACAATGCTGAAATCACAACCATCAAACAATCCTCGCAGCCCATTTCAGGTTCGAGAGCCACGAAGACGTTTTCTACGAGAGTGGCAGTTCCGGTGAAAAGTGGTACCGTCAACCGCGAATGCAGTGCCCGCCGCCAGGCGCGTGTTTTCTTTTGCTTCGTTTTCTTTGTCACGCTGACAAAGAAAATGACGCCGGTTGTCGGGCCGGGACCAGACGGTTTTGACTATAATTTGTGTTATAAAAAAAGCCGTGAGGCTGAAACCCCACGGCTTTTTTACTTCAATAGATGAAACCGGTTACAATTCCAGCAACATCTCCTCCGGATCCTCAATATATTCCTTGATCATCTTCAAAAACCCGACCGCCTCGCGACCGTCAATAATCCGGTGATCGTAGCTCAAAGCGAGATTCATGATCGGCCGAACGACGATCTCTCCATCGACCACGACCGGCTGCTCCTTGATCGCGTGCATGCCGAGAACACCGCTTTGTGGCGGGTTGAGGATCGGGGTGCTCAGCACCGAACCGTAGACGCCACCGTTGCTGATGGTGAAGGTACCCCCTTCGAGGTCGGAGAGGTCGAGCTTGCCGCTGTTCGCCTTTTCGGCGAAGTCGGCAATCGCTTTTTCGATCTCGGCGAAGTGGAGTTTTTCGGCATCGCGTATGACCGGTACCACCAGCCCGCGTTCGGTGCCGATGGCGACTCCGATATGGAAATAGTTGTGACGGACGATCTCGTCGCCGTCGATACTGGCGTTGACCAACGGGTATTCCCGTAGTGCCTCGACCACAGCCTTGATGAAGAACGACATGAAGCCGAGCTTGACCCCGTGCTTTTCGTTGAACTGTTCCTGGTGCTTCTTGCGCAGGGCGATGACCCGGGACATGTCGGCTTCGTTAAAGGTGGTCAGCATCGCCGTCTGCTGCCGGGCGGCGAGCAGGGTTTCGGCGATCTTGCGCCGGATCGGGCTCATCTTCTCGCGCTCGACCGGACCGTAATCGCGGACCTTGGCGGCCGGTTTCGCTGCCGGCGGCTGTGGCTTGGCCGGTTCCTGAGGCTTATTTTCTTCCTTTTCAGCCGGAGCAGGCTTCTCCTCGGGTTTTTCGGTTTCGGCCTCCTCTTGACTCTCTTCGGCCGGCTCTTTTTCTTCCGATTTTTTCTCTTCCGGAGGAGCGCTTTCTTCTTCGGACTCTTCCTTTTTCGACTTGGCCGCGCCGCCGCTCTCCTCGATGGTGGCGATGGTCTTGCCGACCTGGACTGTTTCTCCCTCCTTGGCTTCGATGTGGATGACACCATCGGCTTCGGCGTTTAGTTCGAGCGAGATCTTGTCGGTCTCGAGCTCGCACAACAGATCGTCTTTAGCGACAGTGTCACCGTCGCTCTTGTGCCACTTGGCGATTTCCGCTTCAAAAACAGATTCCCCGATTTCCGGTATGATGACGTCCATTACACTCTCCGTTGTTTTGGCCCTCAGGGCCCGGTCGCTTCTTCCAGAAGTTGATCCTGCTCGATCTTGTGCAGACGGTGCGATCCGACCGCTGTCGCGGCGGCCGCCGCCCGGCCGATGTAGCGAATCTCTCGCCCGGAAAGTTGTCGCAACTGCGGGGCGATGTACGACCAGGCGCCGTTGTTGGCCGGCTCCTCCTGGACCCAGCAGATTTCCGTCTTCTTATTGTATCTGGCGAGGAGTTCCCCGATCCGTTCCTTCTTCAAGGGATAGAGCTGCTCGATGCGGACGATGGCGATATCGTCCCGTTTCTTGTTCTGCCGGGCCTCGAGCAGGTCGTAGTAGACCTTGCCGCTGCAGAGCAGGAGCCTCTTGACCCCCTTTGGTGGCAGGTCGTCAGCGATCACCTCGTTGAAGCTGCCGATGGTCAATTCGTCGAGACCGGAGCGGCAGGCGGGGTGGCGCAGCAGGCTCTTCGGAGTGAAGACCACCAGCGGGCGTCGGAACGGGAGCTTGACCTGTCGGCGCAGCAGGTGGAACATCTGCGCCGGGGATGTCGGGTAGACGACGAACATGTTGTTGCCGGCGCAGAGCTGCAGGTAGCGCTCGATGCGGGCGCTCGAGTGTTCGGCGCCCTGTCCCTCGTAGGCGTGCGGCAGGAACATCACCAACCCACTGCTCCGGTCCCACTTCGAGCCGCTGGTGACGATGAACTGGTCGATGATGACCTGGGCGCCGTTGGCGAAGTCGCCGAACTGCGCTTCCCAGATAGTCAGTCCCTCCGGGAACTCGAGGGAGTAGCCGTACTCGAAGCCGAGCACCGCCGCCTCGGAGAGGGCGCTGTCGTAAACGCTGAAGTGTCCCGCACCCCTGATTACAGATTGCAGCGGCGAGTATGGCTTGCCGGTGGCCGAATCGAAGATGGTGGCGTGGCGATGGTTGAAGGTGCCGCGCCGCGAGTCCTGCCCCGAGATCCGTACCGGACGCTCCTCGTCGAGCAGGGTGGCGTAGGCGAGGTTTTCGACGGTCCCCCAGTCGAGCGGTTCGTTTTCCGTGATCGATTCGAGCCGTTTTTGCAGGAGCTTTTCGACCTTGGGATGCGGAGTGAAGTCGTCCGGTAATGCGGCGGCTTTTTCGGCCAGCGCAATGATCTTCTCTTTCTCGACACCGGTCGGCACCTCCGGCTCCGAGTATTCCCGCTCGAGTCCGGTCCACTTGCCGAGAAAGCCGACATCCGCTTCCGGGTCGGCGTCCTTTTCCAGGGCCCGTTCCAGCAGCACGGCGAAGCGGTCGGCGATCGACTCCAGCTTGTCGGCATCGGCGGTGCCACGCTCGATCAACTCCTCGCCGTAGATTTTGAACACGCCCGGCCGCCGACGGATCCGCTCGTACATCAGCGGCTGGGTGAAGTTCGGTTCGTCTCCCTCGTTGTGGCCATGCTTGCGGTAGCAGATCAGCTCGATGATCACATCCTTGCCGAAGCGCTGCCGGTAGTCGAGGGCGAGTTGGACCGCCCAGATCGCCGCCTCCGGGTCTTCGCCGTGGACGTGGAAGATCGGCACCATCAGCATCTTGGCGATGTCGGTGGCGTAGCGGCTGGAGCGCGAGTCGGTCGGCAGGGTGGTGAAACCGATCTGGTTGTTGATGATGAGATGCAGGGTGCCGCCGGATGAGTAGCCTTCGAGCTGCGACAGGTTGAGAACTTCGGCGACGATTCCCTGGCCGGCGAAAGCAGCGTCGCCGTGCAGCAGCACCGGAAGGACATCCGCCTTTTTGTCTTTGCCGTAGCCCTCCTGGCGACCGCGCGCCTTGCCGACCACCACCGGGTCGACCGCTTCGAGGTGGCTCGGGTTGTGCGCCATGGTCAGGTGGATCGATGTGCCGTCTTCTCCCTTGACGTTGGTCGAGAAGCCCTTGTGGTACTTGACATCGCCGTCGCCGACGACGTCGAACTCGAGGTTGTCCTTGAACTCGGCGAACATATTCTCCAGCGGCTTGCGGAAGATGTTGGCGAGCACGTTGAGGCGGCCGCGGTGCGCCATCCCGAGCACCAGGTCGCGTATCCCGCCTTTGCGTGCCCGCTCGACCAGGGCGTCGAGTACGGCGATCAGGGTTTCGCCCCCTTCCAGCGAGAAACGCTTCTGGCCGAGGAATTTCTTGTGCAAAAAGGCCTCGAACAGGGTCGCTTCGGTGAGCCGGCTGAAGATGTTGAGCTGTTCGTCGGTGCTGTAGGTCGGTTTGTTGCGGCACTCTTCCATCCGCATGCGCAGCCACTGTCTCTCTTCGGCCTGCTGGATGTAGGTAAACTCGACCCCGATCGCCCGGCAGTAGGTGTCGCGCAGGGTGGCGACGATCTCGCGCAGGGTGGCACGGGGAACGTTGAACTGCTCGACCTCGAAGGTGGCGTCGAGGTCGGCCTCGGAAAGGCCGAAGGCGTCGAAGCTGAGCAGCGGGTGCTCGATCTGGCAGGGAGAGAGCGGGTCGGTGCAGGCGAGCAGATGGCCGATGTCGCGGTAGCGCCCGATCAGGGTCTGCACTGCCACCGTCTTGCGGACCAACTCCGGGGCGATCGAATCGCCAGCCGGTCCTGATTCGGCGAGTTCGTACCCTTCGAAGAAGGCGCGCCACTGCGGCGGTACCTGCTCCGGGTCTTCTTCCCAGAGTTGGAAAAGGTGCTCGATCCAGGCCGGGCTGAAATGGGCGTTGAGACTCATATCATTCCATACGATAGGGATAACAGGTCGATTTAACTGGCTAATTTAACCCTCAGAAGTATATCAGGGGGGAAGGGGGGATGCAAACGTTGTGTGGGGAGGACAGGGGGCGAAAAAATTATGGGAATTGTATCTAGTTTTTCGAATTTGCTTATTCAGTTTTAGCCTCATGTTTACCTTTTTCGTTGCGGAATATACGACCTTCCTTCATCAGTAGCCCGAGCAAGCTATAACTTAAATAATCTTTAGACCCACCACCGTAGTCGGATTGCAGCCCAAGGTATTTTGCTGCATCTGAATTTTTGATGCCCTCAGGATTTGCTTATGCAAGTTCCATTACCGAAGACTTGAGGAACTCAAGCCCCATCTGAGCTTTTTCATAGCAACCGTCAGGAACGTTAATTTTAATTTTTCTTCCTATGTTATTTGGATTTGGTCTGACTCTGTTAGTTAGGAATCCACCATGCTTTATTATGCCAAATGCTGAAATAAGTTCAGCTTCAATTTTTAATGCTTGTTCTTCAGTAATATTATCCGCCATAACCGTATGCAAGACTGACATGCCTGAATCGTGAATTTCTTTTATGACCTGACCTTTGTCGGATTCGTCTATTTGCGCTTGGTGCTCCCATGCTCGGTTGCCGGTGCCTTTACCAATGTAAAATGGCTTAGCAGGTTTCTGTCGGGGGTCTTTTAATGCGTAAACATAAAATGGGTTTTGGGGCATGAGCTGTTCTTTCTCATAACATTTGAGTAATGGGGACACTTCAGGGAGTGTCCCCATTTATCTCACTTGTTTTTATACTACGCGTTTATGACGGGTCACATATGGCTGAAGCTAACCTTCACATCCTGCCGGTGCGACGGATCGATCTGCCATAGGGTGCGGCCGGTGAAGTTGAACATCCGGGCGATGATGACGTCGGGGAACTGCTCGATCCGGATGTTGTAGATGTTGACCGTGTCGTTGTAGAGTTCGCGCCGGTCGGCGATCTGGTCTTCGAGCTCGGAGATGCGGGCGCCGAGCTGGCGGAACGACTTATCGGCCTTGAGGTCGGGGTAGCGCTCGACCACCATGAACAGTGATTTCAAGGTTTCGGTCAGGGCATTCTGGGCCTGTATCTCCTGCTTACCGCCTCGCGCCGAGGAGACCTGGGAGCGGGCCTTGATCACCGCTTCGAGGGTCTTCTGCTCGTGCTGCATGTACCCTTCGCAGACCTTGATCAGCTTCGGCAGCTCGTCGAAACGTTGCTTGAGCAGGACGTCAATGTTGCTCCAAGCCTTTTCGATGTTGTTCTTCAAACTGACCAGTCCATTGTAGACGGCGATCACGTACAGCACCAGGACAACCAGGATAAACACAAAAACTCCCAAGACAATCCAGCCGGTCATATTCTCCTCCTTGAGGTTAAGGGCAAATTTACGTTTACAGTATTCCGAAATAGTCCAGGGTGAGCTTCAGGGTAAAGATGCCGGCGATCAGGGCGCCGGTCAGCATAAGTCCGCTGAAGATCGCGTAGTTGCGGGTCAGGCTCTCCTCCGATTTCATCTCGGTAATGACGAAGGGGTGGCTGCGGTGTTTGGAGCGGCCGATGACGATGGCATCTTCCTGCCGGGCGGCAACCCCTTCCTCGGCGAGCCGCTCGTGCAGTACCTGCTGCTCGATATCCTCGCCAGCCGCCTGCCACTCGTCGGCGTCAATCCGGCCGTCACCATCGGTATCGTACTTCTGCATCGCCGCCCGGTCAAGCTTGAGCTCGCGCATCTTCTCGATCTTGCGCTCGCGCAGGCTCTTGCGTTCCTTCTTCAGACGGGCGGCGTCGCCGAGGACGTAGAGCAGCTTCCCCTCGTGGATGACCTCTTCGACCCACTTCTCGGTTTCGTCGTAGCTGCCGCCCCCGCCGAACAGGATATTCCCCTGGCCGGGGAAACCCTCCTGCTTACTCCCGGCCCGGATCTTCGCTTTTTTCGGATCGACGGTCACCCGGCCGGTGGCGTCCTCGATATAGAAGGGGACGTGGCCGCTGTCGCTCTCGCTGGTCAGCTTCCAGGTGCCGCGTTCGCTCCCCCGATCCTCGCGCCGGTATTTGCGCAGTCGGTAGTAGACACAGGGGGTGTGGGTCATTGGTGCCACCAGGGCGAACTTGCGTCGGGCCCGGCCGTGGATCTCGACCATCCCCATTGCCATTGAACGGATCTTGCTGGTCGGGGTGTTCTCGATGCGGCGTTTGAGCAAAAAGAGGTTGAAGCCGAAAAAGAAGAACAGGGCGGCGGCCAACCCCGGCAGCAGACCGGTCAGGACGCCGTAGTTCATGACCAGGCCGGGCAGGCGGTTCCCTTCGGTGATCAACACCAGGGTCATGCAGATACCGGCGGTGACGAAAAAGGTGAGCATGGCCCGCCAGGAGAACTCCCGGTCCCGTCCCGGCGGTGGTTGCGGTAGTCGCTGGTCGACTTTTCCCTCTTCTTCCTTTTTCGGTTGTTCCTTGACCGCGGCGTCTATTTCGTCGATTACCTCGCCGAGTCCCGGCATCTCATCGAGAACGCCGCTGGCGGCCAGCTCCGGGCGGCCGAGCAGGGTGGCAGCAGTGACCGTGCCGACCGACGGCCCGTCTATCGCCTCCGCTTTTTTGCGGTGTCGTTGCAGTTGCCGGGCGAGGTCGGTCATCAACCAGCCGAAGCGGACCACGCTGTTGAGGTTGTCGTTGACCCAGTCGGAGCTGTCGGCGGCCCGCTTGAGCTGGCAGCCGGGGAGTTGCGACAGGCCGTAGCTGGTGTGCAGGGTGAAGTTTTCGCAGAAGTTCTCGGTCAGTTCGACCAGCGCCTGCATGTTGCCGCGCGAGCTCATGCTCGCCTTCTCGCCGAGTCCTTTCGGGTCGAACTTGGCCGGCAGGGCGCGTAGGATCGATTTAATCCGGTTCTCTTCGTCGATCAGGTAAAGGTCGTAGACCGGTTGGCCCATGTAAATGGCACGCCGCATCTCTGAATCGTCGAGCTTCGAGTTGTCGATGACGCCCTCGTAGATGTTGCGCGCCATCAGCCGCTTAAGCTGTTTGTCGACCACGGCACCGGTGATGTCGGCGAGGATGGCGACGACCCGATCCTGTTTGTAAAGTTCAACTTCTTCGTTGTGGAGAGAAAAGACGATCCGGTCGTCCCTCACTTCGAGGCCGCGCAGCCGCTTCGGGCCGAACTTCGGCTTGCTCGGCCGGATGATCCAGGTATTGACGCCGCACTGTTCGAGCTGGCCGGCGATCGCTGTCACCTTTTCAAGCGGCCCGCTGCCGAAGTGGGCGAGGCCGCCGCCGAGCAGGCGCTGCCGGGTGGTGTAGATGTCGATGCCGTGTTCGGTCGACAGCAGGCGTAGGGTCTCCTGAAGTTCGTCGGTGAGAACCGGTACCTGCTCGATGATGAGCGCCCGTTTTTTCGTCTGTTCGGTCATGGTTGGCTGGTGGATTTGAAAGAATGCTTCAATGTAGCGTGAAACGGTGAAAACGGCAAGGATTTCAGCCTTTTTCGGCGATACCGAGAATCAGCGGCGCGAACAGCGCCGGGGCGCCGCGCATCCGGTCACGGCGGATATTTTCGGTGTCGAAGCCGGCGACCTGCAGGGCGGATAGAGTGTCGCGGGTCAGGTGGCAGTTGCCGGCGCAGCACTTCCAGAGCGGCTCGATCCGGTGCTGCCAGCGTTTGACAGTGAGCGAATCCGGGTCGACGACATGCTCGAGCAGAACCAGCTTGCCGCCCGGCTTGAGTATGCGGTACAGCTCGTCCAGGCTCTTTTCCGGATGGTTGACCGAACAAAGGACGAGGGTGACGACGGCGGCATCGAAAGAGGCATCGGCAAAGGGGAGCTGCTCGGCCGCCGTGTCGATAACCCGATGCGGGATCGGCAGGTTCACCAGTTTCGGTGAAAGCCTCGCCCGCATGTGCCGGTCCGGTTCGGTCAAAACCAGTTCGGAGATCCCCGCCGGGTAGTGGTCGAGGTTAACCCCGGTGCCGGCGCCGACCTCGAGGACATTGCCGTCGAGTCCACTCAGCAGCTCCTGCCGCCAGGCGCCGAGGCAGTTTTTCTCCACTGACCGCATGAACGGATCGTAGAGTTTGGCGATGCTCCAGTTGATCAATCCCATGTCGACAGTTTATCTCGCATCGAAGTTAAGGTAAACTGTCGATCATTTGATTTGACGGAGATGGCATGTCACGCAAACAGACTTTCAAACAGATCGAAACCCGCTACCGCAAGGATCGGCAGCGCAACCTGCTCGCCAAACCGGGCCCGCACGACTTCGTGATCGTACTCGATCACCTCAAGGCAAGTTTCAACGTGCCGAAGATCCTGCGCAGTGCCCAGGCGTTCGGGGCGGCTGGGGTGCAGCTAATCAATATCGGGGTGTTCGATCCGGCTCCGGCCAAGGGCGCCCTGCGCAAGGTGCCGGCAAAATTCCCGGAGACGTTTGCCGACTGCTACGATGACCTCGCGGCGCGCGGTTATACTCTCTTTCTGATGGTCGTCGACGGCGAGGCGAGCCTCGGCCAGGTCGAGCTGCCGAAAAAAAGCGCTTTCATCTTCGGCCACGAGGAGTTCGGGCCGAGCTTCGATCCGGCCGATTATCCGCAACTCAAGACCCTGAAGATTGCTCAGTATGGAGAGATGGAGAGTCTCAATGTCAGCAACGCGGCGTCGATAGTTATGTACGAATACGTCCGCCAGCAAGGGGTTGGCGTTTGAAAAAGCCGATATACGGCGTTCCCCTCGGCCTCGTCGTTACAACGTAGCCTGGGCTACGCTTCACTTCTCGTTTGTCGGGCGCCTTGTCTATCAACTTTTTGAAACGCCAGTGGGGGGGGTAGGTTATCCCCTTGATCCCGTCGTTGCGACGTAGCTAAGGCTACGCCTTACTTCTCGATCTGCGGAAGCCTTGCATCCGATCCTTTTTGCTCAGCCTTGGGGACAGTGCGTAAGCTCGGGACTGTCCCCGGTTTCACCGGGGGCTGTCCCAGACGATTCCGGACAGATGAGCGTAACTGAATCTCGAAACAAAAAAGCCCTCGCTAAAAGCGAGGGCTTTGTGTTTTTTAAATATTTTTTGCGGCGGGCTTAATACGCCTTCTCCTTGAACATAAAAAAGAGAAATTTAATTCCTGCAATCAGCAGTGAGCCGTATAAAAGAACGAATAAGGTTATCTCGATATTTTCATTCATTATCTAAGTTCCTACGGCAAAAAGGGCTAATGTGTTAATTCCAAAAAACGCTTTAAAAAAGAACCCTGCAGCTTGGAGGTAGTAACTGCAGGGTCAGTTTTTATCTTTCAGGAGGTTTTGAAGAAGGTTGTCTCAGACCCGCCTGCCACAACAAGTCTTCGATGATTGTTAATTTATCGAATCCTTCAATAAAAATATACGTGGTGTGCCGTAAAATTTGAATCGATACATCACGAAACTGAACTGTGCAAAAGCGCACCAATGAATAGAAATGACAACCCGTTACCAGCGGGCCATCTTTTTTGTATCAAAGCTGAAAGACGGTCTATTGCATGGTCGAGTCAACTTTCCTGCAAGGAATATAACTCTTTGAAAGCAGTTTCCTGAGGCCCCGATTCGCAAAACTCTAAGCATAATATAATGACTTCTCGTTTTACTTTCCGGTGCACACGTGGTAACTACAGAATAGTTTTCACGATAAGGGCAAAACTGGAGCAATCCAGTGACGCAAAGCTGCGAATCCCCCCGGGATAGCCGAGCCGCCGAAGAGAGCATTTGATGCCCCTCCTTCTTTGGCGCATTAAACCCGTCTTCGGTAGAAGTCGGGTTTTTGTTCCTTCCCCTTCTTCAGGTGTTGACCATGAAATCTATCTTTGAATGTCCGGAAGGATGGGCCAATGAAAAAGAAACGTCATTTTTGCTATTCCATCGAATACCTCGTCTATAGACTCCTTTCCACACTGGTCTCGTTCCTCCCCAGGCGTGTAAGTCTTATCATCGGTGCCAACCTGGGCCGTTTGTGTGGTGTGTTGTTTGCGAAGCGACGTAAACTCGCTGAAAAAAACATGGCTTTAGCGATGCCGAAGCTAAGCCCGGAGCAAGTTGAAATTGAAATAAGCGTAATGTACGAACACCTCGGAATCCTTGCCATGGATGTTCTAAATTTAAAACGCTTCCATGATGAACCGGAGCTGTCTCGTTACTTTGATTTTGAGAATTTAAAGAATTTGAATGATGCTTACGGTCTGGGCAAGGGGGTGCTCATTCTCACCGGGCACCTCGGGAATTGGGAGGCGGGGTCATGCTTCCTCCCCAAGTTGGGGTTTCCGACCGCCTTTATTGCAAAGCGTATGAAAAATCCCCGGATGGACAATTTCATCAAGGCGATACGGGAACAAGGTGGCGCCGAAATGATCGATGCCAAACGTGGCGCTCGAAAAATTCTTAAAGCCCTCGGCAAGGGGAAGGTGGTTTGCGTATTAATGGACCAGCACAACCGGGAAGGTATTGCGGCCGATTTCTTTGATCGCCCAGCTCGAACAACGACAATGATGGTTAAAGTTGCGATGAAGACGGGGGCTCCTGTCATTCCGGCATTTACGTTTCGTACAGAAGAAAATCGTTATACCACAAGCTTTGGCAAACCGATGGTTTTTGCTGAGAGCGCCAACCACGAAGTAGTTAAGGAATGTACTCAGAAATGCAACGACATCATTGAATCCGCAGTGCGCAGCAAGCCCTCGCAGTGGTTCTGGCTTCACAATCGCTGGAAGCAGCAAACAACTTCTTGCTCTGCTTCAATTGCGTAACAGCTCAAACCAGCATCAACCCGATACCGACTCCGACCATCAGGGTTCCGGCGATGTTGTTGATGGTCCTGACATTCCCCTTTTTCATCAGAAAATGATTGAGGGTTTTCCCGCCGCCGGCGTATAGCATGAGGCTTGCAAATTCGATGGCGAGGATGATGCTCAGCAGCATGGTGAGTTGGGTCGGTAGCGGGCGGCTGGCATCGACGAACGGCGGGAGCAGGGCGACAAAGAAGGCCCACCCTTTCGGGTTGGCTACGGCGGTTATGAATCCCTGCGCAGCCAGCTGGCGCGGCGCGATGTTCGGACGTATTTCTACCGATTCGGGATTCACGGCCATTTTGCCTCTTGATTGCCAGAGTTGTATGCCGAGGAATCCCAGGTAAAGCCCACCCAGAATTTTGAACAGAAGAAATATTTCCGGGAAGCGCAGGGTGAGAGCGGCGACTCCAATCACCGAGGCTCCGGCGACCAGTCCAACCCCGACAAGTTCGCCATACATCATCCAGAAGGTGCGGCGAAAACCGATCGTCATTCCCATTGATAGCGACAGGGTCATGCACATACCGGGAGTCAATGAAACGAATAGAAACGTCGGGATAAATACGGTGAGGATCGAAGTGTTCATGGGGTGTTGATCGGAAGTTAGATCGACTGTTTGCCGGTGACCGATTCGATCTCGACCTTGAACAGCAGGGTCTTCTCGATCGAGGCGAAGGGGTAATTGAAGGATTCGTCGGAGTAGTGAGCCATCAGGATATCGAGCGCTTCCCTTTTCTGTTCCAGCCGTTCGATCATCTCCGCCCGGCCGTAGCCGATGACGCTGCGGTAGCGGGCACTCCAGCTGCAACCCTCTTTTTCTTTTTTCACAAGGCCGAAATCGATATCGAGCTCGAAGCAGACCTCCGGGTTGGCCTTAAGCAGGTCGACCTTTTTCCCTGCTTTAGCCGAGTGGAAGTAAAGGGTTTTGTCCTTGTAGCCGAAGTTCATCGGGACGATGTAGGTGCGGCCGTTGTCGTTGAGCCCGAGCCGGCAGATCGGCGCCTTGCGGATGACCTCTTCGATCCGCTCGAATTCTTTGATCTCTTTCTCGTTCCTGCGCACGCGTGGGTTCCTTGATCAGGCCGGCTTCGGCCGGCAGATGCCTTTTGTGCAGACCAGTCCTTCGTCCTCGATCGGCAGATCGTCGAGGAAGCGTTCGGCCTGCAGGGCCGCCTGGCAGCCGGAGCCGGCGGCGGTAATCGCCTGGCGGAAGAAGGGGTCCTTGACGTCGCCGGCGGCGAAGACCCCGGGAATGTTGGTTTCGGTGCCGCTTTTGGTTTTGAGGTAGCCGTCCTCGCTCATTTCGAGCTGGCCTTCGAACAGTTCGGTATTCGGGGTATGGCCGATGGCGATGAAGACGCCGTCGCAGGCAAGTTCGTCTTCTTCTCCGGTACTGACGTTCTTCAGCCTGACGCCGGTGGCGCCCTGATCGTTCTCGAGAATTTCGACGACTTCACTCGCCCAGCGGAACGCGACCGCCTTGTTGGCGAAAGCGCGTTCGGCCAGCACCGGGTTGGCGCGCAGGGTGTCGCGTCGGTGAACCAGGGTCACCTTGCGGGCGAAGCGGGTCAGGAAGACCGCCTCCTCGACGGCGCTGTCGCCGCCCCCGACCACGACCACCTCCTTGTCGCGGTAGAAGAACCCGTCGCAGGTGGCACAGACCGAGACGCCGCGGCCGTAGAGGGTCTCCTCGTTCGGCAGGCCGAGCAGGCGCGGCGAAGCTCCGGTGGCGATAATCAGCGACAGACAACGGTACATCTCGTC
>PKTZ01000069.1 GCA_002868925.1 Desulfuromonas sp.
CACCTCTCGACGATAATCGACTGCCTGACAGCCTCGACGGGCTCTATTTCGGCGGTGGCTACCCGGAACTTTACGCCGAACAACTCGCTGCGAACCGGTCGATGCTCGATTCGGTCCGGGCGCTGATCGCGGAAAACAGACCGGTCTACGCCGAATGCGGCGGCCTGGTCTATTTCGCCGCAGCGGTCGAGGGGAAGCATCTGGTCGGTCATTTCCCGGCAACGGCGCGGATGCTCAAAAGGCGCAAGGCGCTCGGCTACCGCGAGGTGACGTTGCAAGGAGACTGCTTGCTCGGTCCGGCCGGGACCGTGATGCGGGGGCACGAGTTCCACTATTCGGCGATGGAGATGTCGGAAGAGGTGACGCGTCTCTACCGGGTCGCGGCCCGTAACGGCCGGGAGACGTTCAGCGAGGGCTACGCCAAAGGCAGCATTGTCGCCTCCTACATCCATCTCCATTTCGGCAGCAATCCGCAGGTCGCGACGAACTTCGTCGCCGCCTGTCGAAATAAAACGTGAAGGAATAAATTGATATGGCAACACAGATTGAATTGGCTCGCCAGGGGGTGGTGACGCCCCAGATGACGGCGGTCGCCGAAGACGAGAATGTCAGCGCCGAACTGGTCCGGCAGCTGGTCGGAGAGGGGAAAATCGTCATCCCCTGGAACCATAATCGCCAGCCGAAAGCGGTCGGCATTGGTCAGGGTTTGCGGACCAAGGTCAACGCCTCGATCGGCACCTCGAGCGACATCATCGACTACAGCGCCGAGATCGCCAAGGCGAAGGCGGCCGAAGCGGCCGGCGCCGATACCCTGATGGAGCTGTCTGTCGGCGGCGACCTCGACCGGGTGCGCCGCGATGTCATCGGCGCCGTCGATCTGCCGGTCGGAAACGTGCCGCTCTACCAGGCGTTCTGCGAGGCGGCGCGCAAGTATGGCGATCCGAACAAACTCGACGAGGAGATGCTGTTCGACCTGATCGAGCAGCAGTGCGAGGACGGCATGGCGTTCATGGCGGTCCACTGCGGCATCAACCTCTTCACCATCGAACGGCTGCGCAACCAGGGCTACCGTTACGGTGGCCTGGTCAGCAAGGGGGGCGTCAGCATGGTCTCCTGGATGATGGCGAACAAGCGGGAGAACCCTCTTTACGAGCAGTTCGACCGGGTGGTCGACATCCTGAAGAAAACCGACACCGTTCTGTCGCTCGGCAACGGCCTGCGCGCCGGCGCCATTCACGATTCCCATGACCGGGCGATGGTTCAGGAGTTGTTGATCAATTGCGAACTGGCGGAGTTGGGGCAGAAGATGGGCTGCCAGATGCTGGTCGAGGGGCCGGGTCATATGCCGCTTGACGAAATTGAAACCAACATCCGCCTGCAGAAGCGGATGAGCAACGATGCTCCTTACTATATGCTCGGCCCGATTTCGAGCGATTCGGTGCCCGGCTACGACCATATTTCAGCCGCGATCGGTTCGGCCCAGTCGAGCCGCTACGGTGCTGATTTGATCTGCTACATCACCCCGGCCGAACATCTCGCCTTGCCGAACCAGCAGGACGTGGTCGAGGGGGTCAAGGCGGCGAAGGTGGCCGCCTATATCGGAGATATGAACAAGTACCCGGAAAAGGGGNGGCAGCGCGACAAGGAGATGAGCAAGGCGCGGCGCGACCTGAACTGGGAGAAGCAGTTCGAACTCTGTCTCTACCCGGACGATGCGCGCGCCATCCGCGCCAGCCGCACGCCGGAGGACGAGCAGACCTGCACCATGTGCGGCGATTTCTGCGCCTCGCGTGGCGCGGCGAATCTGTTTGCCGGGGATCTGTCGGGAGACAAGATTTAGTTCGATTACAAGTAGTGAATTCCGGATGCAGGAAAGGGGGTGCAACTCCCCCGCGGACCCGCCGCTGTAACGGGGGACCGACCTCTCACAGAACCACTGAACGGTATAATGTTCGGGAAGGGGAGAGGAAGGGACGATCCCGAAGCCAGAAAGCCTGTCCGGAATTCGGCACATGAGGTGCCAACCCGTTCGCTCAAGGTAAAGGCGACGGCGGTCACGGTGTTGTTCCAAACGCACCCGATCCCCCGTGCCTGCCCGCAACGGGGGATTTTTTCGATTCACGAATTAACATCTTGTTACCACGAAGTCACGAAGGACACGAAGAAAGACTCAGCCCAGAAAACATTTTTTAACGCAATGACGCAAAAAGGCACAGGGAAATCGATGATCTTGAAAAGGCGAAAATCTTTTCTTAAAGGTAAATGCAAAGCTTTTCGATTTTGAATACACCCTTTGAAGAAGTATTGCTTCTCTTTGCGTCCTGGCGACCTTGAGTTAAAACCATAACTTTATTTTCAAGGGGGAACGAACCCCCATGTAAGGAGGAACAGGTAGAATGAAGACAGGTATTTTGTTAATGGGACACGGCTCACGGGTGTCGGAGGCAAACGACGCCCTGCGCGTTATTGCCGGGCAGGTTAAAAAAGAAGGCGGCTTCGATATCGTCGAGGTCTCTTTCCGTGAACTGCACCAGCCGGATATCCAGACCGGGATCGACCGCTGCGTCGAGCAGGGTGCCGACCGGATTCTGCTTTACCCGTACTTTTTGTTTGCCGGTGCGCACGTGCTCGAGGATCTGCCGGATGAAATGGCGCAGGCAAAGCAGCGCTACCCAGACCTCGAGCTGACTATGGGGCAGCCGCTCGGTGTTCATCCAAAGCTGGGTGAGATCGTCTGCGAGCGGGTCGAAGAATCGCTGGCCGCTGCCGGTTGGGAAAAGTAAGGACAAGCCGATGACCGACATCATTCGCGATCCGCAGGCGATTGAACAGAAGAGCTTTGAAATCATCGATGCTGAGGTCGGAGAACACTGTTTCTCCGAGCAGGAATGGCCGATTGTGCGGCGCATTGTGCATACCACCGCTGATTTCGATTTCGTTGCCAATACCCTGATCACCGATGGTGCTGTTGCTGCGGCGCTGACCGTGCTGCAGCAAGGTTGCGCTATCTACTGTGATACCAACATGGTGCTATCCGGGGTCAACAAGAGCCGTCTCACCGCTTTCGGTTGTAGTATCTCTTGCCACGTCGGTGATACCGATGTGGCCGAACAGGCGAAAGCGGAAGGGGTGACCCGCTCCATCGTCGCCCTGCGTAAGGGGGTCGCCGAGGGTTGTCGGATTTTCCTGATCGGCAACGCGCCGACCGCGCTTTACGAACTTCTGCAGCTCTGTCGCGACGGCAAGGTCGAGCCGGCCCTGATCGTCGGGGCACCGGTTGGGTTCGTCGGGGCTGCCGAGTCGAAAGAAGAGCTGGTCGCCTCAGGCCTGTCGCAGATCACCTGCCGTGGGCGTAAGGGGGGGTCGGCGATTGCTGCCGCTATCTGCAACGCCCTGTTGTTGCTTGCCGAAAAGGGGAATTAATTCCATGTGGGGATTGCTCATATCCGTTTTTGCCCTGATTCTGCTGGCGCCGCAGCCGGCGCTGGCGATGCATATCACCGAGGGGCTGCTGCCGTGGAAGGTCGCCGGCTTCTGGTTTGCCGTCGCCCTGCCGTTCGTCGCGGTCGGCGTCTGGCAGATGACCAAACGCCGAAAAGCCGCTCCGACCTACATGCCGCTGGTCGGCATCTTCGGCGCTGCCGTCTTCGTTTTTAGCTGCCTGCCGATTCCGATCCCCGGAATCGGGGCGACCGCTCACCCGGCCGGGACCGGCTTTGCCGCCATCCTGATCGGCCCGCTGCCGAGCGTCGTCGTCGCCTTCGTTTCCCTGCTGCTGCAGGGGTTGTTCCTCGCCCACGGCGGTCTGACCACCCTCGGCGCCAACACCTTCTCGATGGGGGTGCTCGGTTCGTTCGCCGGGATCTTCGCTTTTGTCGTCGCCCGCAAGCTCCGGTTCAACCTGTTCTGGTCCGGATTTTTGGCCGGGGTGAGCGCCGATCTGTTTACCTATCTCGGCACCTCGATTGCCCTCGCCACCGGCCTGCACGGCAGCGGCAGCCTGATCTCCGAGATCGCGACCATCTTCTCCATCCTCGCTCCCTACGTCATGGTGCTGATGCTGATCGAGGGGGTCATTACCGGAGGCATCCTGGTCTATATCCGCAAGAACCGCCCCGATATCCTGCGCCGACTGAAGATTATCCCGGCCGAGGAGGGGAAATGAAAAAACTATTCTTGCTTCTGATCGTTTTGCTGCTGCTCGCTGCGCCGACGATAGCGGAGGAGAAAAAAGAGAAGTGGGCTGGCATCGACGAGGCGGTGATCGAAAAGTACGCCACCGACAAGGGACGTGAGGCGGCCGAGCCGCTCTTTAACGTCGAAGGAGACATGCTGCTCTTCCTTTTTGCCCTGGCCGGGGCCTGCGGTGGGTTCGTTATGGGCTTTTACTGGCACAAACTGTTCGTGGTCGGAAAGCCGGAAGGAGAGAACGACGGGTAATGATGACCGGGGTGCATCAATTCACCGATATCCAGGGTGAGCGACGACGGCTGTTGATCGCCCTCGATGGACGGGTCAAACTGCTGCTGATGCTGGTTGCGTTGGCGCTCAACCTGGTCGCCGGCGGGGCCCGCTTTCCTCTTGCCCTGTCAGGGTTGGTGCTGCTGACGATTCTCGCTTCCGGTGTGTCACTCCGATCTTATCTGCGGCGGATGTTGGTTCCCGCTCTGCTGGCAGTGGTCGCTTTTACGACCCAGTTGTTCTGGTATCCGGAAGGGGCTCTTTTGTGGTCACCGAGTCTGTTCGGGTTCGAATTGAATATCTACCAGGGCGCTCTGCTTCGTGGGCTGGAGCTCGGCTGCCGGATCATCGGTGGCATGAGCGTTCTGCTCTTCTTTTCGCTGACGACGCCGTTGCCGGAGCTGATGCGGGCGGCTCATTTCTTCCGCTGCCCGTCGATTCTGGTTGAACTAACACTGATCATGTACCGCTACATCTTCCTGATGTTCGAGGAGGCGGCGCGCATCCGGACCGCCCAGAAATCACGGCTCGGCTATGTCTCCTTCGCCAACACCCTGCGTTCAGTCCCGATACTCGGCGGCATGCTCATTTTGCGCTCCTACGACCGGGCCGAACGCAGTTTCGCCGCCATGCGCTGTCGCGGTTACCGCGGGGTTATGACCACTGCCGTACCGGGCCGGTTACAGGGGCATGACTGGGGTGTGCTGGCTGCTGCCCTGTTGATCCTCTCTGCCCTCTGGCAGATAAGATAAGGATAATGACGATGCTCAAGATCGAAGGTTTGCATTACACCTACGAGGATGGCACACCGGCTCTCAATGGAATCGACCTCGAAATCGGGCAGGGCGATTTCGTCGCCGTGCTCGGATCAAACGGCAGCGGTAAGTCGACCCTGATCCGTCACCTCAACGGCCTGTACAAACCATCGCTCGGCCGGGTCCTGTTCCAGGGTAAACCGCTCGGCGATGTCGAGGAGGCGGAGATCTTCAGCAAGATCGGCATCGTCTTTCAGGATCCGGATGACCAGCTCTTCGCCTCGACCGTCGAGGAGGATGTCGCCTTCGGACCGACCAATATGGGGTTGCCGCCGGAGGAGATCAAGGAGCGGGTGCACCAGGCGCTGCACATGGTCAACATGCAGGATTTTGCCCGCAAGTCGGTACACGCCCTGTCGCACGGCCAGAAGAAGCGGATCTGTATCGCCGGTATCCTGGCAATGCAGCCGGAGATCATCGTGCTCGACGAACCGACCGCCGGGCTCGACCCGATGGGCGTGCACTTGCTGATGCACCTGCTCGAGGATCTGAACCGGGAGAAGGGGATCACCATGATTATGGCGACCCATGTCGTCGACCTGGTACCGCTGTTTATGAGCAGGATCGCCATTCTCTCCAGGGGGGAGGTGCTCCGCTATGGAGCACCGGACGAGGTCTTCGGTGATTCGGAGATGTTGCAGAAGGCGAAGCTGCACCTGCCGCTGATCGCTGAGTTGATGCACATTCTCAAGACTCGGGATAACGTCAAGCTGCATCATGTACCGTTGACGGTGGGCGAGGCGCGCCGTGAAATTCTGCGGTTGTTGACCGTTGAAGATGTTAAGCAACGGGTTTGAGTTTTTAAAAGCCCAAAATCGGTCTCACGCCCGTTCGCTATAGCTCACTCAAGACGCAAAGGCGCGAAGGAAACCGGACAATCAAAGACAAAGGCTGAAGCCTTTTTTAGGGGGAAAGACAAAAGCGCTGCATGTCTATTGCAAGGTTTTTCTCTTTTACTTTAAAAGAGATTTTTGCATTTCTTGGTGCATTGCGTCTTTGTGTGAGACAGAATTGGTTTTATGGTTTTAATCTATCGGCATCGAGGCTGAATTGACTGTAAAACGAAAAAAACAGCTCCGTTCCGGCTACACCACCGGCGCCTGCGCCGCCGCTGCCACCCTCGGCGCGGCGCGTATGCTTAAACAGCAGCAGATGGTCGATACGGTTGAACTGGAGCTGCCGGCCGGGGTGACCGCCCGCTTCAAACTCGGCGGGCAGCATTTTTCTCCGGAGCAGGCGGGTTGTTTCGTCGTCAAGGACGCCGGTGACGACCCGGACGTGACCGATGGTGTCGAAGTTCACGCCTTGGTTGAAAAAAACGACGCCGGTAGCCTGGAGATCCGTGGCGGGGTCGGAGTCGGCACAGTGACCAAACCGGGTCTGCCGGTGGCGGTCGGACAACCGGCGATCAATCCAGTGCCGAGACAAATGATCGAGGCGGCGGTCCGTTCCGTTTATGGTGATGACGCTATCCGGGTGACGATCAGTATTCCGGACGGAGAGGAACGTTCTAAGCGGACCCTGAACGAGCGGCTCGGCATTGTCGGCGGCCTGTCGATTCTCGGCACCACCGGCATTGTTCGCCCGATCTCGCATCGGGCCTGGACCGACACTATTGACGTTGCCATCGATGTTGCCCTGGCCGGTGTCGGCGACGCCGTGGTATTGGTGACCGGGAGAACCAGCGAACGGGTGGCACAGGATTATTTCGATCTGCCGGGAGAGAGCTTTGTCATGATGGGGGATCACGTCGGCTACGCGCTCGATGCCTGCCGGCGCAAGCAGGTGCCGCGGATTATCGTCGCCGCGCAGTTCGCCAAGCTGCTCAAGGTCGCCTGCGGCCACCGTCAGACCCATGTCAGCTCGTCGCGGCTCGATCTGGCAGCGCTCGCCGGCTGGTATCGCAATGCCGGTCTTGACGCATCGGTCGCGGAAAAGATAGAGTGTGCGAATACGGCGCGCGAGGTTTTGACAACGGCGCTGCAACCGGCCGTTCTGGGCGATCTGGTAGCACGAAAGGCCCGGTCTTTTATGTCCGAATGGGCAGGCGGGCGGGACGTTGAAATCGTCCTGGTCGGTTACGACAACGAAGTGTTTGCGGAATATCAATCCGATATGGAAAAGGGGCGGGAGCAATGAAATCAATCTATGTAGTCGGGGCCGGGGTTGAAGGGCAGGAAGGATTCAGCAGCCGGACGCTCGAGCTGATCAACCAGGCTGAACTGCTGATCGGCGGTGAGCGTCAGCTCAATCTCTTCCCGGACTTTTCCGGGCGCAAGATCGTGATCGGCAACAACCTGAGCGAGATCGTCGAGCAGCTCAAAAAAAACAACGGCAAGACGGTGGTGCTCGCCTCGGGCGACCCACTTTTTTTCGGCATCGGACGGACCCTGCTGCGTAACCTGCCGGCCAAATCGATCGAGTTTCTCCCGAACGTCAGTTCGGTACAGTACGCTTTTTCCAAGATCAAGGAGCCGTGGGACGACGCGGTCTTCGTTTCGGCGCACGGCCGCGGCATCAAGGGGGCGGTCGACCGGATCGTCGCCAATGATAAGGCGGCGGTTTTGACCGACGAGGTCAATACCCCGGCCGCCATCGCAACCGAGATGATCGAGCGGGGGCGGGACGGCTACGCTGCCTACCTCTGTGAAAATCTCGGTGCCGAGGATGAGCGGATCGTACAGACCAACGTGCGCGAACTCACCAAAATCGAGGCGGCACCGCTCAATGTTCTGATTTTGATCAAGGAGTTCGAGAGTGGCAGCGAGCATTACGTGCCGACCCTCGGCATTCCGGACGATCAGTTCGAGACGGTCAAGAAGTTGATCACCAAGGAGGAGATCCGGGTGGTCACCCTGGCCAAGCTCAAGCTGCGGCACGACATGACCCTGTGGGATATCGGTGCCGGCTCCGGTTCGATCAGCATCGAGGCCGACCACCTGCTGCCGAACGGCCGCATCCTGGCGGTCGAACGCAACGATGAGTGCCGAAAGTTCATCAAGCAGAACCTGAAGAAGTTCAACGCCCGCAACGTTACCCTGGTCGAGGGGACAGCCCCGGAATGCCTGGACGACCTGCCCGATCCGGACCGGGTCTTTATCGGCGGTAGTGGTGGACACCTCTGGGATATTTTGCAGATCGCCAACAAGCGCCTTCCGGCCGCCGGCCGGATCGTACTCAATGCGATCACCCTCGATACCCTGACTGCGGCGCTCGAGTTTCTCAACAACGCCGGCTACGAGGTCGAGGTGACCACGGTTAACATCGCCCGCACCCGGCCGCTGACCGACTACAAGATGTTCGAGGCGTACAACCCGGTCTACATCCTTTCGGCCGTTAAAACATCGTGACCGGAGTTCCCATGCCAGAATCTTCCATCGGCGCCGGCTGCCTGGTTGCGGTCGGGGTCGGTCCGGGTGATCCGGAGCTGTTGACCCTGAAAGGGGTGCGGCTGCTGCGCCAGGCCGACGTTGTCATTACTCCGCGCGGTGATCGTTCCGACAGTTCGATCGCCCTTTCGATCGTCGAAAGCCATATCGACCCGGCGCGGCAGCAGGTCTTGTCCCGGGTGTTCCCGATGCGGCAGCCGGCCGAGCAGATGGCCGCTGCCTGGCGCGAGATCGCCGACGAGATCGCCGGCCTGGTTCACGAAGGTAAACGGGTCGTTTTCGTTACCCTCGGCGATCCGATGTTCTACTCGACCTATCTCTACCTGGAGGAGGAGCTGCGGTCCAGGTATCCGGAGGTCCCGGTCTCGACCGTTCCCGGCATCTCCTCGGTTTACGCTGCCGCCGGCAAGGCGCACCTGCCGCTCGGTATCGCTGACGATATCCTGAGCGTGGTCCCCTCGACCCTGCCGGATGACCGGCTGCAGGCGGCGCTTGATCTGCCCGGGACAGTCGTCCTGCTCAAGGTTTATCGCTCTTTCGAGCGGATCCGTTCGTTGCTGCAGCAGCGCGGTCTCGCCCAGCGGGCGATTTTTGTGCGTCGGCTCGGCCTCGAGGGGGAGAAGGTCATCCCCGATCTGTCGAAGGTGGCGTCAGAAGATCTCGACTACCTGTCGCTGATCCTGGTGCGCCGGGAGGGTCAAAATGACTGAACGGCAGGTTGTCTTCGTCGGTGCCGGCCCGGGCGATCCCGATTTGATCACCGTTAAGGGAAAAATGGCGCTCGAACGGGCCGATGTCGTCGTCTACGCCGGCTCTCTGGTCAATCGGGAGCTGCTGGCCGATCTAAAGCCGGACGCTCAAAGTCACGACAGTGCGAGCCTGACCCTCGACGAGGCGGTCACAATCATGGTTGCGGCGGTCGATCAGGGAAAAAAGATAGTACGGCTGCACACCGGTGATCCCTCACTCTACGGGGCGATCCAGGAGCAGATCGAGGCGCTCGCTGAACGCGACATTAAAACTATCGTTATTCCCGGGGTGACAGCGGCTTTTGCTGCCGCCGCCAGCCTCGGTCAGGAATTGACGCTGCCCGGTGTCAGTCAGACGGTGATTTTAACCCGGGTCGAGGGGCGGACGCCGGTCCCGGAGAAGGAACAGCTTTCGAAAATCGCAGCTCTCGGTGCGACGACTTGTCTTTACCTCTCGGTCGGGATGATGGAGAAGGTCGTCTCCGAACTGCTCGCTGGCGGGGTTTTTACCCCGATGACCCCGGTTGCGGTAGTCAGTCGCGCCAGCTGGGCCGACGAATTGATCGTCGAAGGAACCCTTGCCGATATAGCCGCCAGGGTCGAAGCGGCCGGCCTGACCCGGCAGGCGCTGATCATCGTCGGTGAAGCTCTGGCGGCCCGGGTACAGGGGGTCGGTGAGAAGTCGAAGCTCTACGACGCCGGGTTCGCCCACGGTTTCCGCAATCGCAGATAGGTTGTCTCGAGTTTTCGAGCAGGAGGGAAACATGAATGTCGCCATCGTTGCCATTACCGGCCCCGGAGTTCTCCGGGCGCGCGATCTCGGCCGGGCCCTGCCGAACAGCACGGTCTATTACCCGGAGAAGCATGCTCGTCCGACCGACGAAAGGGTTTTTCGAGGGCCGGTGGCCGACCTGCTGCCGGAACTTTTTGCCGAGTACCAGGGGCTGATCTGCATCATGGCGACCGGTATCGTCGTTCGGACCCTGGCGCCGCACCTGAAAGGGAAACATCTCGATCCGGCGGTGGTGGTGATGGACGAAAAGGGACAGCATGCGATCAGCCTGTTGTCCGGGCACCTCGGTGGCGCCAACGATCTGGCCCGGGATGCGGCCAAGGCGATCGGTGGTGAAGCGGTAATCACTACCGCTACCGACGTCAACCGGATCCCGGCCTGGGACGATGTCGCCCGCAAGGAGGGGCTGGCGATCGAGCCGATCGCCAATATCCGCAAGCTCAACGGGCTGCTTCTCGACAAGCAGAGCATCGTGCTGGTCGATCGCTGCCGGAGAATTTCCGAGACATTCGCGACGGTGCCGGGGGTCAGCCTGATCGAGAACCTCGGTGAAGGGATGAAGGTCTCGGCCAAGGGGTACGTCTTCGTGACCCATTACGATCTCAGTCAATGGGCCCGACGTCCGGACGTGCTGGTCCTGCGGCCACGCGACCTGGTGGTCGGGATCGGCTGCAACCGGGATACCGGCTGTGACGAAATCGACGCGGTTGTCCGTGAAGAGTTCGCCCGCCTCCACCTGAACCGGGAGTCGATCGCCTGCCTGGCGACTATCGACGCCAAAAAAGACGAGCCGGGCCTGCTCGAATTCGCGGCGCGGGAGAATGTGCCACTCGAGTTTCACGATGCGGCCACCCTCAATACGATCAAGACGCCGAGTGAGCCGTCACCGCATGCCGAGGAAGCGGTCGGCGCCCGCGGGGTTTGCGAACCGGCCGCGATCCTGTCGGCCGGCAGCGACCGGCTGCTGCTCGAGAAACAGAAGCGCGGGAACGTTACCATCGCTATCGCTGAGAAGAAATCGATCCGTCCCTATGCCTGAATCATTCCCGTTATCATCACAGCTTGGTAGATTGTTTGTCGTCGGTATCGGCCCGGGAGGCGCGGAGCACCTCACCCCGGCCGCCGCCGCCGCTCTTGAGCAGGCCGATACGATCATCGGCTACAAAACCTATCTTGAGCTGATCCCATCGTTTCTGGAACACAGGGAGGTGCTCTCTTCCGGTATGCGCCAGGAAGTCGATCGCTGCCGAAAGGCGCTTGACCTCGCCGCTGCCGGCCGGGTTGTCGCCCTGGTGTCAGGGGGTGACGCCGGGATCTACGGCATGGCCGGGCTGGCGCTGGAGTTGGCCGGAGAGGACGGCCCGCCGGTCGAAATCATACCAGCTATCTCGGCGCTGCAGGCGGCCGCGGCCCGCCTCGGGGCGCCGCTGATGCACGACTTTGCCGTCATCTCCCTCTCCGACCTGCTGACCCCGTGGCAGCTGATCCGACAACGGCTCGAGGCGGCGGCGGCCGCCGATTTTGTGATCGCCCTTTACAATCCACGCAGTAAGGGACGTCCTGACCACCTCGCTGCGGCCCGTGAGATCATCCTGCGACACCGATCAAAGAAGACTCCGGTCGGCATCGTCCGCCACGCCACCCGCGAGGAGGAGTCGGTCCTGGTCGATTATCTGGATCACTTCCCGGTCGACCCGGTCGATATGTTCAGCCTGGTCGTCATCGGCAACAGCCAGAGTGTGATCGATGGAGCCGGGCGGATGATCACGCCTCGCGGTTATGCAAAACGGATTACACCGAGTAACGAAGTGGCTCGATCGTCGGGAAAAGGGCAATCGTTGTTCATCGGTGGCACCGGCAGCGATGTCGGCAAGAGCGTCATCACCGCCGGGCTGTGCCGTCTGCTGAGTAATCGCGGAGTAGACGTTGCGCCGTTCAAGGCGCAGAACATGGCGCTCAATTCCGCCGTCACCCCTGAAGGGGGAGAGATTGGTCGGGCCCAGGCGCTGCAGGCTGCCGCCTGCCGACTGGCGCCGCATGTCGATATGAATCCGGTCCTGCTCAAGCCGAATTCCGATACCGGCAGCCAGGTGGTGCTGCTCGGTCGTCCGTTCGGCAA